>NZ_JCAFUR010000026.1:0-43870 GCF_059371575.1 Stenotrophomonas sp. YJH_SMC_4 | reverse complement strand
GCCGATGGCGAGCTGGTTGGCCTGGCGGGCGTGCTCGGCGTTCTGGCGCACGGTGGAGGTCAGTTCCTCCATCGAGGCGGCGGTCTCTTCCAGGTTGGCGGCCTGCTGCTCGGTACGGCGCGACAGGTCGCTGTTGCCGGACGCGATCTCGCCAGCGGCCAGGGTGATGCTGGAGGCACTGGCCTGGATCTGGCCGACGATCTGGGTCAGCTGTGCGACGGTGGTGTTGGCGTCGTCACGCATGCGCGCGAACACGCCGTTGAACTGGCCGTCCATGCGTGCAGTCAGGTCGCCGGCGGCGATCGACTGCAGCAGCTGCGAGAGCTGGCCGAGGTTGCCGTCGGCCACCTGCATCATGCTGTTGAGCTGCTCGATCATCACGCGGAAATCGTGATCGAAACGCTGCGCATCACCGCGCTGGCTGAAGTCGCCGGCGGCGGCGGCCGAGGCCAGCTGCTGGATCTGCGTGTTGATGGCCAGCAGGCTGGCCTTGGCCGCGTCCATCGACTCGTGCAGGATCGCGCGGCTGCCGGGCAGGCGGCGGGCGTCCGGGGCGAGGTTGCCGGTGGCGTACTGGTTGAGTACTTCAATGGCATCGACGATCGCATCGAGGTGTTCGAAGATCACCGTGTTGATGCCGCTGGCCAGCTGGCCATACACACCCGGGAAATCCTCCGGGATGCGGTGGCTGATGTCCGGCCCAGCGTGCATCTGTGCCATCAACTGGGTCTGCTCGCTGAAGCGGCGCAGCATTGCGGTCATCTCGGCGGTGGCGGCCAGCATCTTGCCGGCTTCGTCCTTGCTGGTGGCCTGGGTGCTGACGCTGAGGTCGCCGCGGGCAACCGCCTGGATGGCATGCACGGCCTTGCCCAGCGGGCCAGTGACGGCGCGCGAGATGACGGTGGCCAGTGCGGCGGCCACCAACGAAAGCAGCACGATGCAGCTGATGATCGCGATCATGCTGTTGCGATGGGTGGCGTTGGCGTCGGCGATCTTGCCGTCCATCTGGCCGGCGATGTGGGTGCCCAGGGCCTTCATCGCAGCGAACAGGTCGCGACGCGCCGGGCGCGACTGCTCGTCGGAGATCTGCTGGGCCCGAGCGCCATCACCGGCGGCCACGGCGTCGCGCATCGCCTTGTTGGCGGCGAAGTAGCGGTCCAGCTGTGCGCTGGCCGCGCGATAGAGTTCACGCTCCTTGGCCAGCGCCGGCAGCGCCGAGTACGCGGCCAGCTCGTCATGCACGGCCTTGGCGGTGTCGTCCATGCGCTTGTTGTAGTCGGCGACCTTCTCCGGCTGGTCGAGCATGCTCAGCTGTGCAAGTTCATAGGTGCGGAATTCTCCCAGCTGCGAGCGCGCCTCGCCCAGGTGCTGGACCGAGGGGATGTCGTTGCCAGCCATCTCGCGCAACTGCGCGTTGGCTTCGCTCAGGCGCAGCAGTGCGAAGGCGCCGAGGATCAGGGTCATCAAGGTGGTGAGGGTGAACCCCACGGCCAGCTTGCGGGCGATGGGCAGATCTTGGAACCACTTCATGCAGGGTGCTCCAGGTGGGCAGAGTGCCGGCGTCTGTGCGCCGGTTCGGGGGTGGTTGCAGAGCGAACGGGGGTGCCCGGTGGGGTTCGGTGACGACCGTCATTGCGAAATAACGGCGCCGTCCGCGTGGACTTTATGGACTCAGATCACATTCGGTTGCGTAGGGATGACAGCGCGAAAGCGTTGCAGCGGCGTGCTTTCGCTTGGATGAAGTAATTGCGCCCGCAACCATCATGGCGACGGAGTTCACAGAAGGGATGGGGTCAGAGCTCTTTCCTGCGGAAAGGGATCCGACCCCCTTGGCAGAGCGCGCACAAACAAAAACCGCCGCCCCGAAGGGCGGCGGTCCAGTACACGCATGCGGCGTGGATCAGGCGGCCTGCGGCATCCGCAACGAGCGCACCAGTCCGCCGATGTCGACGATCAACGCGACGCGGCCGTCGCCAAGGATGGTGGCACCGGACACCCCGCCGATACGGCGGTAGTTGTTCTCGATGTTCTTCACCACCACCTGCTGCTGGCCGACCAGTTCATCCACTTCCAGTGCGATCTTCTGGCCATCGCCTTCGACCACGACCACCAGCGATTCACTGCCCGGCGCGCGGTTGCCGTAGCCGTAGTACTCGCTCAGCGAGAGGATCGGCAGGTACTCGCCACGTACGCGCAGCACGCGGCCTTCGCCGGCCATGCTGCGGATGTCCTCGGCCTGCGGCTGCAACGCCTCAAGCACATAGGCCAGCGGCAGGATCAGGGTTTCGCCGGCAACCGCCACGGTCATGCCGTCGAGGATGGCCAGGGTCAGCGGCAGGCGGATCAGCGTGCGGGTGCCAGTACCCAGGCTGCTTTCGATCTGGACCTCACCGCCCAGTGCCTGGATGTTGCGGCGAACCACGTCCATGCCGACGCCACGCCCGGACAGGTCGGTGACCGCATCGGCAGTGGAGAAGCCTGGCTGGAAGATCAGGTCCCAGACCTGCGAATCGGTCGGGTTGTCCGGTACGGCCAGGCCGCGTTCGGTGGCCTTGGCCAGGATCTTGGCGCGATCCAGGCCGCGGCCGTCGTCGCTCACTTCAATGACGATATGGCCGCCCTGGTGCGAAGCGGCCAGGGTGATCGTGCCGGTTTCGTCCTTGCCCGCGCCGCGACGCACGTCGGGCATTTCCAGGCCGTGGTCGATCGAGTTGCGCACCAGGTGCACCAGTGGATCGGCGATCTTCTCGATCAGCCCCTTGTCCAGCTCGGTGCCCTCGCCGACGGTGCGCAGGCGCACCTGCTTGCCGAGGCGGCTGGACAGGTCGCGGACCAGGCGCGGGAAGCGGCGGAACACCGCGTCGACCGGCAGCATGCGCACGCCGATCACCGCTTCCTGCAGATCGCGAGTGTTGCGTTCCAGCTGGTCCAGGCCGGCGAACAGGCTCTCGGCGTGGACCGGGTCCAGCGCGTGCGAGACCTGCTTGAGCATGGCCTGGGTGATGACCAGTTCGCCGACCAGGTTGATCAGCGCATCGACCTTGTCGACGCTGACGCGGATCGACGTTTCGGCTTCCTGGGTGGCAGAACCGCCGGCGGCAGGCGCAGCAGGCGCTGCCGGCACGACGGCAGCAGGTGTGGAAGGGGATGCAGCAACGGGCGCCTGGGTTGCCAGGCTCGGCGGCGCTGCCGGACGGATGTCCAGCTCGCAGTCGTCCAGTACCCAGGCGAAGGTGTCTTCGATCTTGCTGCGCGGCACCTTGCCGACCAGGCCCAGGTCCCACGCCAGGTGGGCCTCGAGCGGGTCGAGCTGGGCGAACCCCGGCAGGCGTTCCATGCGCGCGGCCACCTG
This sequence comes from Stenotrophomonas sp. YJH_SMC_4, assembly GCF_059371575.1. Lineage (NCBI taxonomy): Bacteria > Pseudomonadati > Pseudomonadota > Gammaproteobacteria > Lysobacterales > Lysobacteraceae > Stenotrophomonas > Stenotrophomonas sp. YJH_SMC_4. Next base: position 40,518 of record NZ_JCAFUR010000026.1, on the reverse strand, counting down.
CAGCGAGCCGAGGTGTTCCAGTTCGCGGATGATGCGCAACGGGTCGTTGCCGCTCATGAACAGCGAGGGTGCCGGGGTGAACCCGATCTGCCAGGCTTCCGGCGTATCGTCCACCTTGGCTGCGGTAGCGGCCGGCGCGCTTGGTGCGGCCTGGCCGGAGAGAACGGCTTCGAGGCGCGCCTTCACTGCGGCGACCGCAGCGGGGTCTGCGGCCTGGCCATGTTCGGCTTCGCGCAGCAGGGCGCGCAGCACATCCACCGAGGACAGCATGGCATCGACGGCATGGCCTTCCAGGGCGCGCTTGCCGGCACGCAGCTCATCGAGCAGCGTTTCCAGCACGTGGGTCAGGCCGGCGATGGCATCGAAGCCGAAGGTGCCGGCGCCGCCCTTGATCGAGTGGGCGGCGCGGAACACCGAATTGATGATCTCCGCGTCCTGCTGCCCCGATTCCAGGGCCAGCAGGCCAGCCTCCATCGCGTCGAGGCCTTCGCGGCTCTCCTCGAAGAAGGTGGCGTGGAAGCGTTGCAGGTCCATGCTCATGGCAGTGGTGGTCCGGAAGCGAAGAAGGGGAGCGGTGCGGGGCGATCAGCCCAGCACTTTCTGCACGGTGGCGACCAGCTGTTCCGGATTGAACGGCTTGACCAGCCAACCGGTGGCACCGGCGGCCTTGCCTTCGGACTTCTTGTCGGCGGCCGATTCGGTGGTCAGCATCAGCAGCGGGGTGAACTTGTAGTCCGGCAGCTGGCGCAGTTCGCGGATCAGCGCGATGCCGTCCATGTTCGGCATGTTGACGTCGGTGACCACCGCGTTGAAGCGCTGGCCCTTGGCGCGACCCAGCGCGACCGCGCCGTCTTCGGCTTCTTCGACGGCAAAACCGGCCGAGGTGAGGGCGAAGGAAACCATCTGGCGCATCGACGCCGAATCATCCACCACCAAGATACGTGCGCTCATGCAGCGTTCTCCACAGATTTCAGGTTGTCATGGGTTACGTCCAGGCCCAGGGCCTGGGTGACGCCCAGCAGGCGTGCGGCGTCACGGAAGGTTGCGGTGCAACCGTGGAAGCCGGTGCCCAGGCCTGCATCGCGGCGGGCCTGCACGAATGCACACAGCACCTGCACGGCGGCCGTGTGGATGCGGGCGACCTGGCTTGCATCCAGGGTCAGCTCGCCTGCCTGCGCCACCAGCGGGGCGAGGCGGTTCTTGAGCTCGGTGCTGCTCTCGATGCCGAGATCCTCACCCAGTTCGACAGTGCTCATCGTTGCTCCGGACAAACGGTTCCGTGATCCATAACGGCACCCCGGCGGGGTTCTTTAGAGGAATCGACGCGGTGCGTCGATGCGGTCGCAGCTGAAAAGGGGACGGCGGGGATCAAGTCGCAAGCGACCTGGCTCTACTGCAGCCCCCTCGGCAACGGCGACCGCGCAGTGGGGACGCAAGGTGTTGATCCAACGGATCAACTCCTTGCGTCCCCGACAGGCACCGCTTCGGCGCAAAGCGCCGAGCCACTTGCGACTTAATCCCCTCCGTCCCCTTTTTTCCAGATCAACTCAGCAGCCGTGTGGCGTCCAGCAGGATCATCGGGCGCTGGCTGACCCGGGCGACGCCGCGGAACAGATCATTGGAGATCTGGCAGATGCGGGCGGTATCCGGGGGTTCGATCTGTGAATCGGTGAGGTTGGCGACATCTTCCACTGCCGACACGCGCAGGCCGATGGTCTCGCCGTCCTCTTCCAGCACCACGATGCGGGTCTGGGCATCGTCTTCTGCCGCTGCGGCGCCGAGGTGCAGGCCGAGGTCCATCACCGGCACCACCTGGCCACGCAGGTTCATGATCCCGAGCATCGCCGGTGCCGTGCCGCGCAACGGCAGCAGTGGCACCGGCAACACCACTTCCTGCACTTTCAACAGTTCCAGCGCATAGGCCTGGGTCCCGCAGCGCAGGCGCAGCCAGCGCGAGGTGCGCTCGCCGGCGCGGCGGTTCTGCGGGTGCGGACTGCTGGCGGGCTGGTGCGCCTGCGCCTGCAGCTCCTGCCAGGTACCGGGACGGTTGGTGGCCGGGGCATCCAGGGCAACGCGGGGCGGCGGCGCGGCGGCAGCACGCGCGGCCGGGGCGGGCGCGGGTGCAGGGCGCGGTGCCGGGGGCGCAACCACGGCCGGTGGCGGCGTGGGGACATCCTCGCCACCAGCAGCGGCTTCGAACGCAGCCTGCAGACCGGGGCTGTCAGTGTGGGCGAACTGATGGCTGTCGGCCGCGTCGGTCTCGTAGATCACTTCGTCGGGCAGGTCGTCCCAGGTGGGCTCCGGGCCGGCCTTGGCCGGGGCCGTCTCGTGGATCACCTCGTCAGGGAGGTCATCCCAGGTCGGTTCGCGCTCGGGAGCGGCGACCGGCATTGCGGCGGCCTCGAAGGCGGCTTCCAGTGCTGCCTCGTCCTGTGCCGGGGCAGCGGCAACAGTGTCCGTCTCATAGAGCACTTCGGCGGGCAGATCGTCCCAGGTGGGTTCGCGCTCGGCCGTTGTGGCCGCCTCGAAGGCGGCTTCGAGCGCGGCGTTGTCCACGGCAGGCCCCGCGGCAACGGTGTCGGTTTCGTAGATCACCTCGGCCGGCAGGTCATCCCAGGTCGGCTCGCGTTCCGGTTCCGATGTGCTGTCCGGAGCCGGGGCGGCGCTGTCCGGCGTTGGCAGCACGACGGCCGCCGGGGCGATCGCTTCGCCCAGCAGTTCGTCCAGGTAGTCGTCCAGTACGCCGGTGCTGTTCATGCGGCCTGCTCCAGGGCACGGGCATCCTCAACGAGGATCCAGTTCAGTGCGCGGCGATAGGCGGCCAGGCCGCGGCCCGGGTAGTCCTCACCAGCGCTGGGCAGGGTCAGGCCTGCGGCATTGCTGATGCGGGTGTCGATCGGAATGGCGTCTTCCCAGACGCGGGTGCCGTGGCGATCCTGCATCGTGCGCAGCGACTCGTTGCCGGCGCGGGTGCGGCGGTCGAACAGGGTCGGCAGGATCGAGATCGGCAGCGGGCGGCGGCGCGAGCGCTCGACCATCTCGCCGGTGCGGACCATGCCGTCCAGGCCATGCAGGGCCAGCGGCTCGGCCTGGGTGGGAATGATCAGGCGGTCGGCAGCGGCCAGTGCGTTGATCATCAACAGGCCAAGGGTGGGGGCACAGTCCAGCAGGATGTAGTCGTGCTGGCCCTGGTGACGCGCCAGTGCGTTCTGCAGGGCCAGGCCGAGACCGGGCTGGTTGGCGCTGCGGCGCTCCAGCGTGGCCAGCGCCGACTGCGCGCAGACGTAGTCCAGGCCGTGGATGCTGCTGGCATGGCACAGGCTGGAAAGATCGGCCGGCGGGGCGCCGAACAGTTCCAGCACGCCCGCCGGCGGCGGATCCACCGGCACGCCGAAGGCGCGGCTGAGCGAGGCATGCGGATCGAGGTCGATCAGCAGCACGCGATGGCCAAGCGCGGCCAGGCCGCGGCCGAGGGCGAGGGTGGTGGTGGTCTTGCCGACTCCGCCCTTCTGGTTGGCGACTGCCCAGATGCGCATCGGTTTACTCCTTCATTGCCGGGGGAACGGCGGCGCCGACGCGGCTGCCAGCCGGCACCGGCGGCAACTTCACCGGTGCGATGGGGGAGGTGGGGGCGGTAGCCGGAGTTGCGGCGGCCTGTTCGGTGGTGCTGTTGTCGACGGCGCCGGTGGCCGCATTGAGGCGCTGGCCAAGCGGGTCCACCGAATGCGAGGTGTCTGCCAGGATGATGACCATCACCCGGCGGTTGCGGTTGCGCCCCTGCGCGCTGTCGTTCTCTTCGCGCGGACGGAACTGGCCATAGCCAACCATCGCCAGCCGTGATGGCTGCACGCCCTGGTCGGCGAACAGGTGCACCACGCTGGCGGCGCGTCCGGCCGACAGTTCCCAGTTCGAAGGGAAGGTGGCCGTGGCGATCGGCACGTTGTCGGTATGGCCTTCCACGCGCACGCTGTTGGGCACGTCGCGCAGCACCTCGGCCAGGCTGGCCAGCGTCTGTCGTGCATGCACGTCCAGCGCGGCCGAGCCGGTGGGGAACAGGATGTCGCTGTTGATTTCCACTTCGATCCACAACTCGGTGCGGCGCACGCTGATCATGCCGCGGTCGATCAGCGGCGCCAGTGCGGCGGTGAGGCGGTCGGCGATGCTGTTGAGCTGGCGCTCGGCACGGGCGATCTGTTCCTGGTTGTGCACGGAGACCGGCATGCGCATCTGCGAGGCCATCGACGGCAGCAGGGTCGGGTCGTGCGACGGCGCGGGCGCGGAGGGGCCGATCTTGGTGCCGGACTTGATCACCGAGGGGCTGTCCCAGCCGCCACCCTGCACCTGCTTGTTACCCACCTGCACCGGATTGATGGTGCGCGGTGCGCCGCCGAAGGCATCGGTGAGCGCGTCGGCCATGATCCGGTACTTGCCCTCGTTGACCGAGGAGATCGCGTACATGACCACGAAGAAGGCGAGCAGCAACGTCATCAGGTCGGCATAGGGGATCGCCCATGCTTCATGGTTGGCGTGCTCTTCGTGGTGCTTGCGGCGGGCCATGTCAGTGCAGGAAGCCGGAGAGGTTGGTTTCGATGTTGCGCGGGTTCTCGCCCTGGGCGATCGAAATCAGGCCTTCGATGACCATTTCGCGGTCGCGGGTGTTGTGCGAGATCACACTCTTGAGCTTGGCGGCGATCGGCAGGAACAGCAGATTGGCCGAGGCGATGCCGTAGATGGTGGCGGTGAATGCGGCGGCGATGCCGTGGCCGAGTTTGCTCGGGTCGGCCAGGTTCTTCATCACCGCGATCAGGCCGAGCACGGCACCGATGATGCCGAGCGTGGGCGCGTAGATGCCCATCGCCTCGAATACCTTGGCACCGGCCTGGTCCTGGTGTTCCTGGCTGCCCAGTTCGATTTCCAGCATGTGCCGCATCGATTCGGGCTCGACGCCGTCCACCAGCAGCTGCAGGCCCTTGCGCAGGAACGGGTCCTGCTGCGCTTCCACCTGCGATTCCAGGCCCAGCAGGCCCTGGCGACGGGCGATGTTGCTCCACTCGACGATCTGCTGGATCAGTTCGCGGCGATCGCTGTGCGGCGGGCGCACGACCCAGCGCACGATCTTGAACGCATGCTTGAACACCGCCGGCGAAGTGTGCAGCAGGATCGCGGCAACGGTGCCGACGATGACGATCACGAACGCCGCAGGCGACCACAGCGACGCCAGGCCGGCGCCCTTGAGGATGCTGCCACCGACCAGCGAGGCCAGGGCGAGAAAGAGTCCAATGAGGCTGAGTCTATCCATGGTTCCGGTATCGGCTTGTATGAATGGGACTTGAGACACCGGGAGAACGCGTACAGACGGTAGTCACAGTTTTCGGGTCGCCGGGCCATGCCCGGCGGTGTTCAGCGGATGCCGTCCACGTCCAGGATCAGTGCCATGCGACCATCGCCGATCAAGGTTGCACCGGCATAACCGCGCAGGCCGCGCAGGGCTTTCGGCAGTGGCTTGATGACCACCTCCTCGCGCCCGCGCACCTGGTCCACGACCAGTCCGAAGCGCGCTTCACCGGCCTGCAGCACCACGATGGTCAGCAGGGTCGACGCGGCGGGCGTCACATCCAGCCACTGGCGCAGGTCGACCAGCGGCAGGGTGTGCGAACGGCGGTCGAGCACGGCGCGGCCATCGAACCAGCCCAGCGACGTGCGCGGCGCGTGCAGCACTTCCATCACACGCGCCAGCGGTAGCGCGTAGACGTCCTCGCCGGCCTGCACCAGCAGGGTCGGCAGGATCGCGAGGGTGAGCGGCACGCGGATCAGGAAGCGGCTGCCACGCCCCAGTTCCGACTGGATCTGGATCTGGCCGCTCAGTTCGCGGATGCGCGACTGCACCACGTCCATGCCGACGCCGCGGCCGGAAATATCGGTGACCTGCTGCTTGGTCGAGAAGCCGGGCAGGAACACCAGGTGCAGGCACTCCTCGCTGCTCAGGCGGGCAGCGGCTTCCGGGTCGATCAGGCCCTTCTCGCGTGCCTTGGCACGCAGTTTCTCGGGGTCAATGCCGGCGCCATCGTCCTGCACCTCGATGCTGACGTAGTCACCTTCCTGCTGGGCGGACAGGCGCACATGGCCCATCCGCGGCTTGCCCTGCGCTTCACGCAGGTCGGGCATTTCCACGCCGTGGTCGATGGCGTTGCGGACCAGGTGCACCAGCGGGTCGGCCAGCGCTTCGACCAGGTTGCGGTCGAGCTCGGTCTCGGCGCCGACCAGCTCGAGGTCCACTTCCTTCTTCAGCGAGCGGGCGACGTCGCGGGCGACCTTGGGGAAGCGCGAGAACACCTTGCCCACCGGCTGCATGCGGGTGCGCATCACCGCCGACTGCAGGCGGGCAGTGGCAATGTCCAGCGTCGATACGGCGCGGTCCAGCTCCTCGTCGCGCAGGCGTGCACGCAGGGTCTTCAGGCGGTTGCGTGACAGCACCAGTTCGCCGATCAGGTTGACGATCGCATCCAGGCGCTTGGTGTCCACGCGGACGGTGTGCTCGGCCTCGGCCATCGGCTTGGCTGCCGGCTTGGCGGCGGGCGCCGGTACGGGCGCTGGGCGCGGTGCAGCGGCAGGTGCCGCCGCGACGGTGGCAGCAGGCTTCGCGCCTGGCGCAGCGCCGCCGTGCAGCTGGTCCAGCAGCGCTTCGAACTCGTCTTCGCTGATCAGGCCGTCGTCGGCCTTCCTGGCCGGCGCGACCGCGGTCGGTGCGTTGCCGCCATGCAGCTGGTCGAGCAGGGCCTCGAATTCGTCGTCGGTGATCAGGTCGCTGCCAGCTGCCGCAGGGGCGGCCGCAGCGACCGGCGCGGCAGTGCCACCGTTCATGTCGAACTGCGCGATCAGGTCCGGCGGCGCATAGCCTGGCTCGGTGCCGGAGGACACGGCGTCCAGCATCGACTGCAGGTAGTCCAGCGATTGCTGGGCGGCGTCGAAGTGGTGGGCCTGCAGCACCGCCTGCCCGGCACGCGCGATGCCCAGGGCCTCTTCAGCGGCGTGGCACAGTTCGACCATCGCGGTAACGCCAAGGAAGCCGGCACCGCCCTTGAGCGTGTGGTATCCACGGAACACGGCGTTGAGCTGCTCGGTGTCCTGCGGTGCCTGCTCCAGCGACACCAGCTGTTCGCCCAGGCGATCCAGGATTTCCTGTGCCTCGATGATGAAATCGGCAGTGATGTCGTCGGATACCGCGCTCATGCTTACAGCCCCAGATCCGACAACAGGTCGTCGGCGTCGTTCTGCGAGACCGCGTGGCGGTCCAGTCCCTTCAGTGCCGGCCCGGCCAGTTCCGGGTCGGTGCGATGCTGTTCCGGCGGCAGGCCGAGTGCGCCGAAGCCCTCGTGCACGCGGCGGACGATGCCGACCACGCGACGGATGATCTGCCCGGTCAGGTCCTGGTAGCTCTGGGTCAGGGCGATCTCGGTCAGGTTGTGGCGGATGCGCTCGAGCTGCGCGTCCTGGCCCGGCTGCAGGCCTTCAGCACGCAGCTGTTCGGTCAGGCTGCGGCATTCCTCGGCCAGGTCCAGGGTGCGGTGCGTGGCCTGTTCGGTCATTGCCACCACGTGGTCCAGGCGTGCGCAGGCGTCGTCCAGCTCACCGGCCTCGCTGGGCACGGTCGGCAGCTCACCCAGTGCCTGCCCCAGCTCGCGGGCCAGCCGCGAGAGGCCGCTCATCATCGGCTGCGTACGCAGCGCGACCAGTCCGTCGATGCGCTGCCGCCAGGCGGCCTCGTCACCGGACTCGAGTGCGTCCAGGGCTTCCTGCAGGCGCAGGGAGAGGGCGCTCTTGTCGACCGTGGTATCCATCAGGCGCTGGCCGCCAGGCGTTCGAAGATCTTGCCGAGCTTCTCTTCCAGCGTCTGCGCAGTGAACGGCTTGATGATGTAGCCGTTCACGCCGTTCTGGGCGGCTTCGATGATCTGTTCGCGCTTGGCTTCGGCGGTGACCATCAGCACTGGCAGGGTCTTCAGCTTGGCATCGGCACGGATCGCCTTCAGCAGCTCGATGCCGGTCATCACCGGCATGTTCCAGTCGGTGACCACGAAATCGAACGGCTGGCTCTGCAGCAGCGACAGCGCGGCATGCCCGTCCTCGGCTTCGGCGGTATTGGTGAAGCCCAGATCGCCCAGCAGGTTCTTGACGATCCGACGCATGGTCGAGAAGTCATCGACGATCAGGATGCGCATGTTCTTGTTCAAAGCAGAGTTCCTTTGTTGTTCATTCCGGGCGGCCGGGGGCAGCCGCCTCGGGCATGTTCATTCTTCCAGGCCGGCGTCCGCCGCCTCGAAAATCTTGAGCCGGCCACGCAGGCGCAGCACCGCCTGGCCGTGGATCTGGCAGACCCGCGACTCGCTCACGCCGAGCACCGCGCCGATCTCCTTCAGGTTCAGTTCCTGCTCGTAGTAGAGCGAGAGCACCAGCTGTTCGCGCTCGGGCAGGTGGCCGATGGCCTTGCCCAGCTCGCGGCCGAACTCACCACGCTCCAGTACCTGCTGCGGGGTCGGGCCGCCCTGGGCGACGGTGTCCAGCTCGCCCTGGTCCTCGATGCGCGACTCCAGGCTCAGCACCTGGCCACGGGCGGCGTCTTCCATCAACCGCAGGTATTCGGGCAGCGGCATCTCCATCGCTGCGGCCACTTCGGTGGCGCTGGCGGCGCGGCCGCTGCTCTGTTCCAGGCGGCGGATGGTGGCGGCGGCATCGCGTGCACGGCGGTGCACCGAGCGCGGCACCCAGTCGCCACGGCGGATCTCGTCGATCATCGAACCGCGGATGCGGATCGAGGCATAGGTCTCGAACGAGGCGCCCTGGTCGGCGTCGTAGCTGCGCGACGCTTCGATCAGGCCCATCATGCCGGCCTGGATCAGGTCGTCCACTTCAACGCTGGCCGGCAACCGCGCGGCCAGGTGGTGGGCGATGCGCCGCACCAGGTCCGAATGCTGGGCGATGACCTCGTTGGCCGCCGAGCGCTGGACTTCCCTGTACTGGGCTGCGCCTTTCATGCGGCCACCCCGCGCTGCTTGAGGATGCGCTCGAGGAAGAACTCGACGCCGCCACGCGGTTCGGTCGGCGCCTGCCAGCGTGCGGTGCGACGCGCGATCTCGGTGATCGCCAGCGCGGCCGGGCTGGACGGGTAGGCCTTCACCACCGGCTGCTGGCGCTGCACCGACAGGCGCAGCCAGTCGTCCTGCGGCACGCAGCCCAGGTAGTTCAGCGAGACATCGGCGAGGAACTTCTCGCACACGCGGGTCAGCTTTTCGTACAGCACGCGGCCCTCGTTGGGGTCGCGCACCATGTTGGCCACTACCTGGATGCGGTCCACGCCGCGTTCGCGCGACAGCACCTTGATCAGCGCGTAGGCGTCGGTGATCGAGGCCGGCTCGTCACAGACCACCACCACGGTGTCCTGCGCGGCCTGGCAGAAGGTCAGCACGCCGTCGGTGATGCCTGCGGCGGTGTCCACCACCATGATGTCCAGTTCGCGTTCCAGCTCGGAGAACACGTTGACCAGGCCGACGTGCTCGGCCGGGGCCAGCTCGGCCATGTGCCGGCGGCCGGACGCGGCCGGCACCACCAGCACGCCGTTCGGGCCTTCGACGATGACGTCGTCCAGCGAGCAGCGGCCGGCGACCAGGTCGGCCAGCGTGAAGGTCGGGTTCAGCCCCAGGATCACGTCGATGTTGGCCAGGCCCAGGTCGGCGTCCAGCAGCAGCGTGCGCTTGCCCATCCCGGCCAGTGCCACCGCCAGGTTGGCGGACACATTCGTCTTGCCCACGCCGCCCTTGCCGCCAGTGACGGCAATGGTGCGCACAGGGCCGAGCGGCTCGCTGCGGGTGGCCGACAGCGGGAAGGTCTTGGTCAGCTTGGCGTACTCACGCGACGGCATGGTTCAACTCCGGGTTGCAGGGCATATCGGCCGCGCGGCGCAAATCTTCAAGGCGAAGTACGAGATTGGCCGCACTGGCCCGGTGCAGGTCCTCCGGAACGTCCTGGCCATCGGTCACCCAGTTGATCGGGAGGGCGTGGTCCACGGCCACTGACAGGGCGTTGCCGAAGCGGCCGGTCTCGTCCAGCTTGCTCAGCACCAGGCCCTGCAGGTTGGCGGCGCCGAAGCGGCGGACCACCTCGTCCATGTCGCCGAAGCTGGTGTTGGCCGGCAGCACCAGCAGGGTGCGTACCTGGCGGGCGGCGCGCAGCCACTGCAGCTGCGCGGCCAGCGCGCGGTCGCGCGGGCCCAGGCCGGCGGTGTCGATCAGCACCAGCTTGTAGTCCTTCAGGCGTTCCAGCAGCTGGTCCAGGTCGGTGCCGCTGTTGGCCTCGTGCACCGCGATGCCGAGCTGGCGGCCGTAGCCGTACAGCTGCTCGCGGGCGCCGATGCGGGTGGTGTCGGTGGTCACCAGGGCCACATCGCGCGGCGCATGCTTCTCGGCGAAGCGCGAGGCCAGCTTGGCGATGGTGGTGGTCTTGCCGGCGCCGGTCGGGCCGACCAGGGCGATCACGCCGCCTTCTTCCAGCGGGTCGACCGGGGCGATCGGCAGCTTGCGCGAGATCAGCCCCAGCATCAGGCCGCGGCCACGATGGGCTTCGGTCTCCAGCGGGATCTGCATGGCCACGTCGCGGGCCAGCCCGGCGTCGAAACCGTACTCGTCCATCAGGTCCAGCGCGGTGGCGCGCACCGGGCTGCCACGCAGGCGCTCGTCGGTGAAGCGGTTCATCTCGCGCTCGATCACCTGGCGCATGCCGGCCACTTCCTGGCGCAGCTGGCGGATCTCGGCGTCGTCCTGGGCAACCACGGTCAGCGTCGGTGCCGGGGCCAGCATGGGGGCCGGGCTGGCTTCGCCGGCGGCTTCGAGCGCTGCCGTTTCGCTGGCGGCGATGTCAGGCTGGACATCGGCCATGGCAGCGCCCGGCAGCGGCGGCGGCTGCACGGCGGGGGGCACGCTTTCGTGATGCGTGTCGTGCGGCGGGTCGATCTGGAAGCGGGCGCGGTTGGCCGGCGCGGTGACGGCCGGGCCCGGTGCGACGATGGCCTCGGCGAACGGGGCGAAGATCTGTTCGGGCAGCGCCGGTTCGTTGACGGCGGCGCGCGCCAGGGTGGCTGCGAAGCCGGTGCTGCCGCGGGTCGGCACGATCTCGTCGGCGCTGTCCAAGGTGCGGCCGGTGGCACCCACGGCCGCACGGGCGAGGGCGGCCACGGCCGAGGTGGTGGCGGCCACCGGCTCCGGCGCCGGGGCAGCGCTGCGGCGGCGGGTGACCGCGGCGATCACCGCGTCAGCAGCGGTGCGCGGCTTGGGAGCCGGCGGCGGTGCGACATCACGGCGCGAGGCTTCCAGTGCACGCTGCACGGCGCTCTCGTCGTAGTTGGCCGCGGCGACGATCTCGACGCCTTCCTCGATCCGGCGGTTGGACAGGATCACGGCGTCAGGACCATGTTCCTTGCGCACCAGGTTCATGGCCGAGCGCATGTCGGCGGCGACGAATCGTTTGATTTTCATGCTGTGGTCACGGGACGAAGACGGCGGGGTGGCGGTCGGAGAACTCGGGTGGTCGGTGGTCTGCACGGTGCGGGTTCCCCTTGGTATCTGTCTGTTGCGTTGGTTCGAAGGTGGTGTCTGTTTTCTGGCGCATCGGTGGGCGGCGTCAGCTGATCGTTCCGACCAGCTTCAGGCGCTTGTCCTCCGGCACCTCGCTGTAGGCCAGGACCGACAACGACGGAACGCTGTGGCGGACCAGGCGCGCCAGCGCGGCGCGCACCGGGCCCGGTACCAGCACGACCGCCGGCTCGTTTCGCGCTTCCTGCTTGCTGACACATTCGGCCAGGCTCTGGTGCAGTCGCTCTGCGAGTCCGGGTTCCAGCGCGGCGCCGTTGCCCTGCGTGGACTCCTGCAAGACACGTTCCAATTGCGGGTTGAGGGTGAACACCGGCAGCTCCGCCGACATTCCGGCGATCTCCTGCACGATGAAGCGGCCCAGCGCGGTGCGCACGGCAGCGGTCAGCACCGCCGGGTCCTGGCTGCTGGGCGCGTGTTCGACCAGCGCTTCGGCGATCTTGCGCAGCTGTCGGATCGGGATGCGCTCGACCAGCAGGTTCTGCAGCACGCGCACCACTGCCGACAGCGGCAGCGCCTTCGGCGTCAGATCTTCGACGAGCTTGGGCGCGCTCTTGGCCAGGTTGGCCAGCAGGTGCTGCACTTCCTCGTGGCCGAGCAGTTCCGGCGCATGTTCGCGGATCAGGTGCGAGAGGTGGGTGGCCACCACGGTGGCCGGGTCGACCACGGTGTAGCCCAGCGTTTCAGCCTGGGCACGCTGGTGCGGCTGGATCCAGGTGGCATCCAGGCCGAACGCGGGATCCTTGCCGGCAATGCCCTCCAGGGTGCCCAGCGCGCTGCCCGGGTCCAGCGCCAGTTCGCGGTCCGGGTGGATCTCGGCGGTGGCCACTGGCACGCCATGCACCAGCACGCGGTAGCCGTTGGCCGGCAGTTCCAGGTTGTCGCGGATGTGCACCGAGGGAATCAGGAAGCCGACGTCCTGGGTCAGCTTGCGGCGCACGCCCTTGATGCGCGCCATCAGTTCGCCGCCCTGGTTGCTGTCCACCAGCGGGATCAGCCGGTAGCCGACCTCAAGGCCCAGCGGATCGACCGGGCGCAGCTCGTCCCAGCTCAGTTCGGCGGTCGGCGCAGGTGCCGCCGGGCGGCCGAGTGCGTTGAGTGCGGCCGCGTCATTGCCGGCGGCTGCCGGGTCGGTGGCTGCGGCCTTGCCCTTGCGGTAGACCTTCCAGGCGATGAAGCCGAGGATAGCGGCCAGCGTCAGGAAAGCGACGTTGGGCATGCCCGGCACCAGGCCGACCACGCCGATGATGCCGGCGGTGATCGCCAGCGCGCGGTACTGGCCGAACACCTGGCCGGTCATCGCCTGGGCCATGTCCTGCGAGCGCGAGGCGCGGGTCACCAGCATCGCCACCGCGCTGGAGACCAGCAGGGCCGGCAGCTGCGCCACCAGGCCGTCACCGATGGACAGCAGGGTGTAGGTGGCAGCGGCTTCGCCGAACGGCATGCCATGCTGCAACACGCCCACGGCCAGGCCGCCGAGCATGTTGATGAACAGGATCAGGATGCCGGCGATGGCGTCACCGCGGATGAACTTGCTGGCGCCGTCCATCGCGCCGTAGAAGTCGGCTTCCTCGCGCACTTCCTCGCGGCGCAGCTTGGCTTCTTCACGCGTCAGCAAACCGGCGTTGAGGTCGGCGTCGATCGCCATCTGCTTGCCGGGCATCGCGTCGAGGATGAAGCGCGCGGTCACTTCCGAAACGCGGCCGGCGCCCTTGGTGATGACCACGAAGTTGATGATGGTCAGGATCGCGAACACCACGATGCCGACCGCATAGTTGCCGCCGATCACGAATTCGCCGAAGGCGGCGATGACCTTGCCGGCGGCGTCGTGGCCGTTCTGGCCGTTGAGCAGGATCACGCGGGTGGAGGCCACGTTCAGCGCCAGCCGCAGCATGGTGGTGATCAGCAGCACGATCGGGAAGATGGTGAAGTCCAGCGGGCGCTTCACGTAGACCACCGCCAGCAGCACCATCAGCGAGATGGCGATGTTGAAGGTGAACAGCGCATCGAGCACCGGCGCGGCCAGCGGCACCACGACCATGGCCAGCAGGGCCAGCACGATCAGCGGCGCGCCAAGGCCCTGGCGGATCATTTCCAGGGCACGGCGGGTGTTGAAGCCGGCGGAGGGCTGGGCGCTCACGGGCGGCCCCCCTTGCCGAATTCATCCACCTGGATGTGCGGGGCGTCCGGCATCGGGCCAGTGCGCCAGGCGCGCAGCTGGTAGACGTAGGACAGGACCTGGGCGACGGCCGAATACAGTCTCACGGGGATTTCCTTTCCGAGTTGGCCTTCCCGATACAAGGCGCGTGCCAAAGGCGGGGCGGAGACGATCGCGACCTTGTTGCCGTCGGCGACCTCACGGATGCGCAGGGCGGTTTCGTCCACGCCCAGGGCGACCACGGTGGGAGCATTCATGGTCCCACCCTCGTACTTCAGGGCCACCGCGTAGTGCGTCGGGTTGACCACCACCACGTCGGCGGTGGGTACCGCTTCCATCATCCGACGGTTGGCCATCTGCTGCTGCAGCTGGCGGATGCGGCCCTTCACCTCGGGGCTGCCCTCGCTCTCCTTCATTTCCCGGCGCAGCTCTTCACGGGTCATCTTCAGCTTGCGCATCCAGTTCCAGCGCTGGTAGGGCGCATCGATGGCGGCCAGCACCAGCATCGCGCCGGCGGTGGCCAGCAGCAGGCGCAGGGTGAAGCCCAGGCCATCGGTGATGGCGGTTTCCAGCGGGTGGTGGATCAGCCCGCGCAGGGTGTCGAAGCCGGTCCAGACCACCAGCCCTGCGGCGACGCCGACGAAGGCCACGCGCAGCAGCGATTTGGTGAATTCGGCAATCGCCTCCGGGCCATACAGGCGCTTGAGCCCGCTCATCGGGTTCATGCGGTTGATGTCGGGCAGCAACGCCTTCTGCGACCAGCGCAGGCCGCCCATCACCAACGGGGCGACGAAGCTGGCCAGCAGGCAGACCAGCACCAGCGGTGCGATCACCAGCATGAACTGCAGCAGCAGGTCGCCGAAGTGGCCGAACAGTTCCTTCGGGTTCTGCCGCAGGCCCTGTTCCGGGCTGAGCGCGTGCTTCATCCAGGCACTGGCGCCACGGCCGATCGAGCCGCTCATGGCCATCACCGCCAGCACGCCGGCACCGAACACGGCGGCGGTGCCAAGTTCGCGCGAGCGCGGCAGGTTGCCTTGTTCACGGGCGTCGCGCAGGCGTTTTTCGGTAGGTTGTTCGGTCTTTTCGCCGGCGGATTCGTTCTCGGACATCACGGGCACTGCGGCAGGGGATGCCGGGGTGCGTGCAAGAAGTGTTCCGTGATGGGCCGTTGCCTATCCACGCATGGTATGGATCTACTGTAGGGAGTCGCTGGCGGGGCGCAGGGGAATCGTCAGAACACTGTCGCTGTGCCAATCCACCTGCAGCGGGGTGCCCCCATCAGCGGCCGATTCGTCGCTGACATCGCGGCCGCTGCCGTGGTTGACCTGGTGCATGGCGTCCTTCAGCACATCCACCTTCACCAGCAGGCGGCTGCCGGCAGCCAGGCGGCGGGCGACCATGCGCGTGCGATCGAAGGGCAGGTGGGTCCATTGGCCGGGCTGCAGCAACTGGCGCGTACCCGGGTCACGCACGTGGCTGGCCCGGCCCATGTAATAGGACAGCTGCATCCGGTGTCCATCGGCCATCAGCTCGTACAGGGTGACGGTGAAATCGAAGTCGCGCTTGTTGATCCGTACCTTCAGGTCTCCGGAGAAGCTGCCTACCAGGTCCATGGGGCCGGTGAAGGGTTCCGAGACATAGGCCAGCGCGGTGTCGGCTTCATCCTGTGCTGCGACGATGGGGAACGGGTAGTAGCCGTGCCGCATTTCGTTGCGGTCGGCCATGTTCACGGTCTGCCCCAGCTGGCCCGGCGCTGGCGGCTGTTCCTGCAGGCGGTGGTAGCCATCGGGCGAAGCGGGTGCAGCCGACAGGTGGTAGCGGCGGTGGGCACCCGCGGCGGCGTCCAGTGTTGCCGCATGCCCCCAGCGATTGGCGCCCATCAGCTGGTAGTTCACGCGGTCAGGCACCAGCGCCGGGCGCGGCGCGCCGCGCAGCACATGGTCCAGCCACTGGAAGGTCAGTGCGGGCGTGTCGAACTGCGCGACGGCGTCCAGGTCGTATCCACGCAGCTGCATCGGCTTGAGCGCCGACTGCGCACCGCGATGGTCGTAGGGGCCGATCAGCAGCGCATGGTCGGCATCGGGGCGGTGCCGGAGGTGCTCCTTGAAGTACTGCAGCGCCGAGATCTGGCCATCGTCGTAGTACCCGGTGATGGTCAGTACCGGGATGCGGATGTCGTCGAACTGGTCGCCATAGGGAACCATCGACTGCCAGTAGGCGTCGTACGTCGGGTGATCGAGCCAGCGCTGCAGCCAGGGGTTGGGCGTGCCGTCGATCTGGTCGATCTGCCGGTAAGGGCGGCCGGAGGCATACCAGCGGCGGGGCAGCTGTGACCAGCGTTCGTTCTGGTTGTAGGTGTCGTTGTCCAGCATCGGGTCATTGGCCACATAGAACGCCCAACCGTAGTTGGCACTCAGGAACACGTTGTTCTCCATCGGCAGGCCCTGGCCGGGGATGGCGGCAACGTAGGGCACGATGGTCTTCAATGCGGGATGGTGATGGCGCGCCGCCGCCCAGGCAGTAAAGCCCTCGTAGCTGCCGCCATACATGGCCACCCGGCCATCGCTCCATGGCTGGCGGCTGATCCAGTCGATGGCCGCGTTGGCGTCCGCGCCGTCATGCTCGTAGGGGGCGATGGTGCCGCTGCCCTGGCCCTTGCCGCGCGCATCGACCACGATGCCGGCGTAGCCATGCGCGGCGGCCAGCAGCATCTTCTGCCGGTTCTTGGGTGGATCGGTGTAGATGGTGAACAGCATGGCCGCAGGCAGGGGCACCGATGCGGCGCGAGGGCGGGCCAGCTGCGCCGACAGCACGACGCCATCGCCAACGGGGATGCGCAATGCGTCGTCGATGGCGAAGCGGCGCTGCTCTTCCGCCACGACCAGCGGAGGGGCCAGGGCAGCGGCCAGGGTCTGCGCACGCAGTACCGCCCGCAGGCGCAGCAGTTCCAGGGCGACAGCCTCGGCAATGGTCGTCGCCCCCGCCTGTGCCGCGACGGCCTGCTCCAGCTGGGCGCGCACCGGGGCTGGCTCAACCGAGAGTGCGGCACCGGCCTGCACCGCGGCAACGTCGTCGAGGGCGGCGAAGGTGGCGTGGAAGGCGCGCGCATACTCCGCTGCGTCCTGCTCGCCGGCGGTGACGAGCAGCAGCATCGGTACCCAGCGTTGCACTGCTGCGGTATCACCTTCGCTTGCCAGCGATGCGCGTGCCTGCTGGATCGATCGCCGCGCTTCGGCCGTCTGGCCCGCCGCCACCAACGCGTGGCCGCGCTGTACATCGGTCAGGTCGGGCGACTTCAGCACGCCCTTGCCAAGGGCCTGCAGGGCAGCGTCGACCTGGGCCGGGGAAGCATCGGCTGGCAATGACCACGGCAGATCAGCGGCAGCAGCGTGGCCAACAGCAAGGGCCAGCAACAGGCCAGCAAGGGGGGTACGTAGGGCCACGGACGCTTCCTGGGATGACGGTGGAACGGCGCATCCGCGCGTGGCGTGGATCTACCGAAGGCCAACCAATGGTAGCGCCGGGCCGTGCCCGGCGGGAGCCGAGCGCAGGCTCGGCGCTACCGGGGCGCGTTGTCGCTGGGCGGTGGGCTCTGCGCCAGTTCCACCCGCGGCCGGGGCAGGTCGTGCAGCTGCATGAAGCGCGCCGCATCGACCGGCCGTCCCAGCAGGTAGCCCTGCAGGTAGTCGCAGCCCAGGCGCTCCAGGTAGGCGCGCTGGGCGGCGGTCTCCACGCCCTCGGCGACGATGTCCATGTCCAGCGCATGGCCCAGCGCCACGATCGCCGAGACGATCACCACGTCCTCTGCACTGTGTTCCAGGTCGCGCACGAACGCATGGTCGATCTTGATCTCGGTGGCTGGCAGCCGCTTCAGGTACAGCAGGCTGGAATAGCCGGTGCCGAAGTCATCGATGGAGATGCCTACGCCCAGCGCCGACAGCGCCTGCAGCAGGCGCAGGCTGGTGTCGGTATCGCGCATCACCGTGCTTTCGGTGATTTCCAGCACCAGGTGGCGCGGGGCGATGTTGTGGCGTTCGATCACCGCGCGCACATCCTGCAGCAGGTGCGGCGAACTGAACTGCACCGGCGACAGGTTCACCGACATCGACCAGCCTTCGTGACCGGCATCGTGCCAGCGCCGCAGCTGCAGGCAGGCCTGGTCCAGCGCCCAGCGCCCGATCTCGTTGATCGCACCACTGCGCTCGGCCAGGCGGATGAACCGATCGGGCGGAATCAGGCCATGCTCCGGATGGTGCCAGCGGATCAACGCTTCGGCACCGGCCACCTTCTGCGTGGCCACGCGGATCTTGGGCTGGTAGTGCAGGAACAGCTGCTCGCTGCCGATGGCCCGGCGCAGGTCGGCCAGCAGCCGGAACTGTTGTTCGGCGCTGTCATTCATCCAGTCGGCGAACAGCACGAAGGCGTTGCGCCCGGATTCCTTGGCCTGGTACATCGCCGCGTCGGCAAAGGCCATCAGCTGCCGCTCGCTGGCGGCGTGATCCGGGCAGATCGCCACGCCGATGCTGGCGGTTACCTGCAGTTCGTTGTCCGGCAGCAACGGCCCACTGCCGACCGCCTGCAGGATGCGCCGGGCGAGGGTTGGCAGATCCTCATCGTGCTCGATGCGCACCACCAGCACGAACTCATCGCCGCCCAGGCGCGCCAGCATGTCATGCGGGCGCAGCAGCTGGCGGGTGCGCTCGGCCACCGCCACCAGCAATGCGTCACCCGCCTGGTGGCCATAGGCATCGTTGACCTGCTTGAAGCCGTCCAGGTCCATGAACATCACCGCGAAGCGGCTGCCGCCCTGTTCGGCCTCGGCCAGTGCCTGCACGATGCGGCGCTGCAACAGCAGGCGGTTGGGCAGGCGGGTGAGCGGATCATGCAGCGCGGCCTGGGTCAGCTCCTGCTGCGCATCGGTCAACGAAGTGCTCAGCATGGAGTTGCGCAGCCGCAGCAGCTGCGCCTCCACCCGCTGGTCCAGCCAGGACACCACCAGCACCACCGCGAGGATCGCGACCGTCAGCACCACTACCAGCATCGCCAGCCACTCGTTCTGCAGGCCATCGCCGACCGCCGCGCCGCAGATGCTGCCTTCCGGAAAGCGTGCGGCGGCCATGCCGGTGTAGTGCATGCCAACGATGGCCAGCCCGAGCAGGCCAGCGGCTGCCAGCCGGTCGCCGACACGGGTGCGCTGCGCGCGCAGGCGGAAGGCCACATACAACGCAGTCCATGAGGCGGCGACCGCCACGATCAGCGAGAACAGCAGCCAGCCCGGGTCATAGTCGATGCCGGGTTGCATGCGCATCGCCGCCATGCCGACGTAGTGCATGCCGGCAATGCCGGTACCCATCAGCAATGCCCCGCCGGCCAGGCGTGGGTGCGGCAGGGTGCGCAGCGAAACCAGCCACAGCGCGAACACCGATGAGGCGATGGCCAGGGCCAGGGAGAGCAGGGTGATCGGCAGGTCGTAGCCGAGCGGAATGGGCAGGTCGAAGGCGAGCATGCCGATGAAGTGCATCGACCAGATACCCAGGCCCATGGCGAAGCCACCACCGAGGCGCCACCACCAGGCCGCGCCCTTGCCGGGTGCGGTGACGGTGCGCCCGGCCATCGCCAGCGCGGTGTACGAAGCCATCACGGCAACCAGCAACGAGATCGCCACCAGCCACGGGTTGTACGTGCCTACCAGCATTCGTCAGTCTCCCGGACCTGCGTGTCGACGGAAACCACGGTGGGGCATGCATGAGGCAGGCCGACGCAGGGCGGCGGCCACGTGCGGCATCCCCCCGGTTGCCGCGCATTCACTCTAGCGCGCAGACCCGGGGGAAGGGCAAGCAGTAAAACGTGATGATCGGGTCAGTGCGTGACCGCGTCCGCAGCCTGGAAGGCGGCATCGAACAGGCGCTGTACCGGCGGGCCCATTTCCCCGGCCAGCAGGGCCAGCAGGAACAGGCCCAGCAGCAGTGAAACCGGCAGGCCCAGCTGGATCGGATTCAGTGCCGGGGCAGCACGCGCCAGCACGCCGA
This sequence comes from Stenotrophomonas sp. YJH_SMC_4, assembly GCF_059371575.1. Classification (NCBI taxonomy): domain Bacteria; kingdom Pseudomonadati; phylum Pseudomonadota; class Gammaproteobacteria; order Lysobacterales; family Lysobacteraceae; genus Stenotrophomonas; species Stenotrophomonas sp. YJH_SMC_4. Next base: position 20,693 of record NZ_JCAFUR010000026.1, on the reverse strand, counting down.
AGGCCAGGTTCACCGCCAGCATCGCCACGGTCAGTGGAATGGCCAGGGTCAGTGCGCCGCGCAGCACGGTCAGCAGGAAGGTCGGAGCGATGCTGAAGAAGGCGTGCGGGTCCGGCAGCGGGGCGCCGATCGGCAGCGCCCGGTAGCTGTCCACCACCAGCGAGATCAGCGCCAGATGGCCGTTGGCAGTGAAGAACAGCAGGCCGAACAGCAGGTAGAACCACTGCCCGATCACGCCGGAGGTGCCGCCACGAAGCGGGTCGCTCATCTGCGCGAAGGCCAGCCCGGTGCCCTGGGCGATCAGTTCGCCGGCCATCGCGCCGGCCTCGAACACCAGCCGCAGCAGGAAGCCGATGGACACGCCGATGGCCAGCTCGCGGGCGATGGTCAGTACGGTGGCAGCATCGAAGCCGGTCCAGTCCGGAACCGGCGGCAGCAGCGGTGCCAACGCGATGGCAAGGGTACCGGCCAGGATCACGCGGATCCGTGCCGGCACCGCGCGGGTGCCGACCATGGGCATGGCCATGGCCACCGCGCCGATGCGCAGCATGGTCCACAGCACGGTGCCGATCATGCCGAAGGCCTGCAGGCCGTCGGCAGCCATCTGGGTGGCGGCGTCCATCGAGGCGCGTGTCCTAGCCGATCAGGTGTGGAATGCGCTGGAACAGCAGCGTGGTGAATTCAACCAGGTGGCCGATCAGCAGGCTGCCCAGCGCGAACAGCACCGCGGTCAGTGCCGCCGCCTTGGCAACGAAGGCGATGGTCGGTTCGTTGAGCTGGGTCGCGGCCTGCACGACGCCGACCACCACGCCCACCACCAGTACGGTGAGCAGCAGCGGGCCGGCCACCCACAACACGGTGATCAGGCCGCCACGCAGTTCGGTCAGGGCAAGTTCGGGAGACATGGTCTTTCCATCGGTAGTGCCGGGCCGTGCCCGGCGACGCTCATGTAGCGTCGAGCCATGCTCGACGGCCGTTGCGGGGTTGGGTCAAGCCGGATTGAAGCTCGCCGCCAGTGTGCCGACGGTCAGCACCCAGCCATCGACCAGCACGAACAGCAGGATCTTGAACGGGGCCGACACCAGCATCGGCGACAGCATCATCATGCCCATCGACATCAGCACGCTGGCCACGACCAGGTCGATGATCACGAACGGGATGAAGATCAGGAAGCCGATTTCGAAGGCGGTCTTCAGCTCGCTGGTGACGAACGAGGCGACCAGCACCGGGAACGGGATCGCATCGGGGCTGGCGTAGGTGCCGTGCCCGGCGATGCCGGCGAAGGTCATCAGGTCGGTCTCGCGGATCTGCGCCAGCATGAAGGCGCGCAGCGGCGTGGTGGTCAGCGTCCAGGCGGTCTGGAAGTCGATGTCGCCGTTGAGGTACGGCGCCATGCCGGTGCTCCAGGCCTTGTCCCAGGTCGGCAGCATGATCATCGCGGTGAGGAACAGGGCCAGGCCGAGCAGCACCTGGTTGGACGGTGTCTGGCCGGTGCCCAGCGCCTGGCGCAGCAGGCCCAGCACGATGATGATGCGGGTGAACGAGGTCAGCACCAGCAGCATCGACGGGATCAGGGTGATCGCCGTCATCAACAGCAGGGTCTGCAGCGGCAGGCTGACCGGTGCACCGCCGATCTTGCCGACATTGATGTCCGGCAGCGGCGTGGTCGGTGCGCCGGGCGCGGCGAACGCCAGTGCCGGCAACAGGCACAGGGTAAGCAACAGCAGCCACGGCATCAGGGTGGCAAGACGGGTACGGGTGACACGCATGTCAGGGATCCTTGCGCAGCCGCTGCTGCAGCAGCTGGGCGAAATTCGGCAGGTTCTTGAAATCCGGCACGCGCACCGGCGCCGGGGGCGGCAACGGTTCGGGCAGGGTATGCAGGGTGTTGATGCCACCGGCGGTGACGCCCAGGAGCAGCTGCTGGCCATTGACCTCGACGACCACCACGCGCTCCTTGGCGCCCACGCTCAGGCTGGCCACCAGCTTCATGCCTTCGGCAGGGCGGAAGCCGCTGCCGGGCATGCGCTTGAGCAGCCAGCCCAGGCCGACGACCAGGGCCAGCACCGCCAGCAGCGCCAGCACCGCGCCGAACAGGCTGGGTGCAGCGGCCGCATGCTGGCCGACCTGCGGGCCAACCGGCGCGGCGGTCTTGCCGACCGCCAACAGGGTGGAGGCCAGCAGGCTCAACGCAGTCTCCGGATCCGCTCGCTCGGGCTGACCACGTCGGTCAGGCGCACGCCGAAGCGGTCATTGATCACCACCACTTCACCGTGGGCGATCAGGGTGCCGTTGACGAACACATCCAGCGACTCGCCGGCACCACGTTCCAGTTCCACCACCGAACCCTGGTTGAGCTGCAGCAGGTTGCGGATCGGCAGGCGCGCGCGACCGACTTCCAGCGACAGCGTCACCGGTACGTCGAGGATCACGTCCAGGTTCAGGTCCGGGCCGTTCGCCTCATCGGCCTGCAGGCTGCTGAACTGGGCCGGAGTGGGTTCGAGGGCGTCGATATCGTTCATTGCGGGTCTTCCTGGATGACGGGTACGCGCGGGCGGGTGCCCGGCGGATGGGTAGCGGTGATCTTCACGGCGTTCATGCCGTTGGCGATGCCGAACTCGCCGGTGAACACCGGGATGTTCTCCACGCACACCGGCACCTGCGGGCTCAGCTCGATCGGCAGGATGTCGCCGACCTTCAGCTGGGTCAGGTCGCGCAGGGTCATGCGCTTGCTGGCCAGGACGCTGGACAGGGTGACTTCGGCGATGTTGAGCTGTTCACGCAGGGTCTTGCCCCAGCTCTCGTCGCGGTCGTTGCGGTCGCTCTGGATGCCGGCATCGAGCAGCTCGCGGATCGGCTCCAGCATCGAGTACGGCAGGGTCACGTGGATGTCGCCGCCACCGCCATCGAGCTCGACGTGCAGGCGGCACACCACCACGTACTCGCGCGGCGTCACGATGTTGGCGAAGTGCGGGTTGATCTCCGAATTGATGTATTCGAAGTCGACATCCATCACCGGTGCCCAGGCCTCGCGTAGGTCGGCGAAGGTCTGCTTCAGCAGCAGGTGGATCACCCGCATTTCGGTCGCGGTGAACTCGCGGCCTTCGATGCGGGTCGGGTAGCGCCCGTCGCCACCGAAGAAGTTGTCGACGATGGCGAACACCAGGGTCGGCTCGAACACGATCAGGCCGGTACCGCGCAGCGGCTTGAAGCGGATCAGGTTCAGGTTGGTCGGCACATACAGCGAGTGCATGTAGTCGTTGAACTTGATCAGCTCGATGCCGCGCACCGACAGCTCGGCCGAGCGGCGGATCAGGTTGAACAGGCCGATCCGCCACAGGCGTGCGAAACGCTCGTGGACCATTTCCAGGGTTGGCATGCGACCGCGGATGATGCGGTCCTGGCTGGCGAAGTCGTACGAACGCGCTTCGCCGGACGGCGGTTCCGGATCGGTTTCGACCGCGCCACTGTCCACACCGTGGAGCAGGGCATCGATCTCGTCCTGGGACAACAGATCATTCATCGGTGGGCCCTTACTGGGTCACGAAGCTGGTGAACAGCAGGTCGTCGGCACCATTGCTGCCGGTCTCGGCCTTGAGCACTTTCTGCACTTCAGCCAGCGACGCAGCCTGCAGCTTCTGCTTGCCGGCGACATCGGCGATCTGGTCGGGGCTGACCTGCGAGAACAGCATCAGCAGGCGCGCGCGGATGGCCGGTGCGTGGGTCTTGATCGCTTCCAGTGCGGCCGGGTCACGCGTCATCAGCTGCACCTCCAGCTGCAGGTAACGCGGGCCATCGACCGGGCCGTTGAGATTGACCACGAAGGCCGGGTCCAGTGCGAAGTACTGGGCCGGGGCCGGCGTCGCGGCCTTCTTCGGCGCCTGCGCGGTCTTCTCTTCGTGCTTGGACTGGGTGAAGAACCAGACGCCGCCACCGGCGGCAGCGGCGGCCAGTACGGCCACCAGCGCGGTGATCAGGATCGGACTACGCGGCTTGGCGGCCTTGTCCTTCTCGGCGGTCTTCTTGGTTTTGTCAGCGGCTGCGGCCACGGGGTGAAGCTCCTGAGGGTTGCTTCACCGGGATATGCAAGGGGTGTGCCGAAGGCGGGGCAGAGGGGTGCGACGGAATTCCGTCGGGGGGCGGTGGGGCCGTGCGGAGCAAGCTCCGCACCCACCAACGCGATACTGGCCGGTGCGGCTCTATTGCCCGGGCGCCCTGATGGGCGCCGACGGCCCCGCTCTGGTGGGTGCCAACCGCACTGCCCTGGTGGGTGCCAACCTTGGTTGGCACGCCTGTCAGGCGTAGGCGTCCAGCAACCCGCGCTGGCGGATCAACTGTGCGGACGACACGTTGGTGTCGCCCGGCGACGGTTCTCCGTCACCGGCGGTCCCACCGTTGCCAGATGCTCCCGACGCATTGCCGTCGCCCCCCGGGGCCTGGTGGCCAACATCAGCGTGTGCCAGCTGGAAGCCCTGTTCGCCCAGCAGCTCGCGCAGGCGCGGCAGGCTGCTTTCCAGAGCCTGTCGCACGTCCACGTGCGGGCTGCTGAAGCTGGCATGCACCTTGTCGCCGTTCAACTGCAGGCGCACGTCGACCGGGCCCATATCGTCCGGGCTCAGGCGGATATGGGCGTGGCCGATTTTCTGGTCGGCCAGCCAGCCCAGGCGTGCGCCGATGGCCTGATCGAAGCCGTCGTCACCAAGCACCGGCTTCGGTGTGGGTTCGCCATTGAAGATCGCGCTGCCGGTGGCGAGCGCCGCCTTCAGGTCCTGTACGGCGGCCGCCGCCGGTGCATGCAGCAGTGGTGCACTGGCGCGGTCGCCGAGGGCAGCCACGTCGCTGCCTTCGCCGCGCTCGCTGCGCTTGCCGGGCAGGATCATCTCCGGCAGTGGCAGCGCGCTGGCATCGCCCGCGCTGGTCGCCGCCGGTTTGCCGTCGGCCGTCGCTGCGGCGGCCGCTGCTGGCGCAGTTGCAGGCAGTGCCGGATTCGCGGCAGGGGCAACGGGCAGTGCGCTGCCGTCGCTGGCCTGCGACGGTGCAGCGGTGGTCGGCAGGGCAGCGGCCGCATCCACGGGCGTCGGCATCGCCAGCACCAGGCCGGCCAGACCGAGCGGCGGCCAAGGGGCGTCTTCGGTCGCGGCGGGCTTGTCCTTGTCGGTAGCGGGTGCAGCCGGGGTCACGGCAACGGGCGGCAGCGGCGGCGCTTCAGCGGTTACCGCTTCGGCGTCGCTGCGTTCGCCTGGTGCCTGGCCACTGCTGTCAGTGGTCGACGGCTGGCTCGTCGTGGATGGCGACGGCGTGGTGGCGCTGCCGGCAGGGGCGGGTGCAGAGGGCGCGCCGTCCTGCAGCAGCTGGCTGAAGTCCTTTCCGCCTTCGCTGCGCGGGGCGCGCGCCGCACTGTTGCTGGTGGCCGGCGTGGCGGGGTTGGCACTGCCGGCGAGTGGGGAGGGCATCACGAGCGATCTCCCTGCTCGGTGCCGTCCTGGTCTTCGGCCTGGACCAGGCGCGCGCGGCGCGCACCGATATCGTCCATCTCGCGCTGGTCGCGGCGGTCGATCACCACTTTTTCCTGCGCGCGGTAGCTGGCGGCAAGCTGTTCCAGCACGGCCTTGTCACGGCTGGCCAGGATCAGCCGGGCGCGCTCGGCTTCCACCTTTTCGCGGTTGCCATTGACCGTGGCCTGCTGCTGTTCGACGGCACTGTCCAACCGGTCGAGGAAAGCGCGTCGGTTCAGCAGCTGCGCCGGGCTGGTGGCGGCCATCTGTGCGTTGGCGTACTCCTCGGCGTAGCGGCGCAGTTCGTCCAGTCGCGATAGATGGGTATCGAGCACGCGCTGGCGTTCGGCCAGGTCGCGGGCGACCGCGTCCTCGTGTTCCTGGGCCCGCTTGAGCAGGGGATCAATGCGCTTGGACTGGTTCATGGCTTAACTCTCTTGTTCCACCAGGCGCTGCAGCGCCGCCTGGCTGTGCGGGAGATCTGCGGCCTTGGCAACGTCCTGGCCGAGGAACTCCATGATTTCCGGCCAGCGTTCCAGGGCTTCGTCGGTGGCCGCGTCGTTGCCGCGCTGGTAGGCACCGATGGCGATCAGGTCACGGTTGGCCGAGTAGGCCGAGACCAGTCGCTTCAGCTTGCGGATGCGCAGGCGCCATGGCTCGTCGGCGATTTCCGTAACCACGCGGCTGACCGACGATTCGACGTCGATGGCCGGGTACAGGCCGCTGTCGGCCACGCGCCGCGAGAGCAGGATGTGGCCGTCGAGGATCGCGCGTGCCGCGTCGGCGATCGGGTCCTGCGGATCGTCGCCCTCGGTCAGCACGGTGTAGAACGCCGTGATCGAGCCACGCCCCTTGGCGCCGTTGCCGGCGCGTTCGACCAGCGCCGGCAGCTTGGCGAACACCGACGGCGGGTAGCCGCGGGTGGTCGGCGGCTCGCCAACCGACAGGCCGATCTCGCGCTGTGCCTGGGCGAAGCGGGTCAGCGAATCCATCAGCAGCAGCACGTTCAGTCCCTGGTCGCGGAACCATTCAGCGATGGCGGTGGCACGGTAGGCGCCGTGCAGGCGCGCCAGTGGCGGCCGGTCGGCGGGGCTGGCGACCACCACGGCGCGGCGCAGGCCTTCCTCGCCCAACGTGGTCTCGACGAAATCGCGTACTTCGCGACCACGTTCACCGATCAGGCCGACCACGATCACGTCGGCGGCGGTGTAGCGGGTCATCATGCCCAGCAATGTCGACTTGCCGACGCCGGAGCCGGCGAACAGGCCGACGCGCTGGCCGCGGCCGATCGGCAGCAGGGCGTTGATCGCGCGCACGCCCACGTCCAACGGCTGGGTGATCGGTTCGCGCGCCAGTGGATTGATCGACACGCCGGCCATGCCGACATGGCCTTCGGCGCGGATCGGGCCCTTGCCGTCCAGCGGCACGCCATCGCTGTCGATGACGCGGCCAAGCAGGCCTTCGCCCACTTCCACGCCACCGCGGCGCGCCGATGGCACCACCCGCGCATTGGGCAACAGGCCATGCAGCTCGGCACTGGGCATCAGGTAAGTGCGCTCGCCGGCGAAGCCGACCACTTCGGCATCGACCCAGCCGCCGTCGACCACTTCCACCTTGCAGCTGGCCCCCAGCGGCGCCTCGCAGCCGACGGCTTCCAGGGTCAGTCCGACCGCGCGGCGCAGCACGCCTTCGCGGATCAGGCCACGGCCATGGGCGGTATCCACGCGCAGTCCATCGAGGCGACGGGCCAGGCGCAGGTTGCGGGCCATGGCCCAGTCGGCCGGTGGCGGCGTCGGCTGCGGATCGGGGTTCATGCATTGGCTCCGGTCTGGCGGATCACCGCGTCCAGCGCGCCGCGCAGGCGGGCTTCCAGGGTGCCGTCGATGCGCACGGCTTCGGCGTGCACGCGTAGATCGCCGCGGCTGAGGCTGGTGTCTGGCACCAGGCGCTGTTGTGGCGGCAGGCTCAACAGCGGGGCGAGGGCGGCGATGTCATCCGGGTGCAGTCGCACTTCGACCTCGCGGGTGCTGCCACCCACCGCGTCGATGGCCTCACCGACCAGCTGTGCCAGCAGTGCCGGGTCAGCTTCATAGGCGCGGCCGACCAGCGCACCGGCGATGCGTACCGCCAGCTCACCGAGTGCGCCGACCACTTCGTTCTCCAGCCGCACCAGGGGGCGGCTGAAGTTGTCGAGGATGCCTTCGATCTGCGCGGCGAGGCGACGCACTTCGGCCTGGCCCTGGCCGTAACCTTCGGCATGGCCGTGCTGGAAGCCTTCCTTCTCGGCGCTGTCCTGGATGGCCTGGATTTCCTCCAGGGTCGGCAGCTGCAGCGGCGGCTCCGGCTCGTGTTCCGGGTCCGGCTCAGTGAGTTCGAACGCATCCTCCTGCTCCAGCACCGGTTCGGGCTGGGCCAGCAGGTCCGGGGCAAGCCAGCGCACGACGTTGCTCACAGCATGGCCTCCGCGCTGCCACCGATGGTGACGGTGCCTTCATCGGCCATGCGCTTGACGATGGCCAGGATCTCGCGCTGCGCGCCTTCCACGTCGGACAGGCGCACCGGGCCACGAGCTTCCATGTCTTCCAGCAGGATTTCGGCCGCGCGCTGCGACATGTTGCGGGTGATCTTGTCGCGCACCTTGATGTCGGCACCGCGCAGGGCCAGGCCCAGGCGCTCGCCGCTCACTTCGCGCAGCACCAGCTGCATTTCGCGGTCATCCAGGTCGACCAGATCGTCGAACACGAACATCAGGTCCTGGATGCGGTTGCTCAACGGCGCATCGATGCGGGCGATTTCGCCCAGGATCGCCTGGTCCTGGCCGCTGTCCATGAAGTTCAGGATGTTGGCCGCGCACTGCACGCCGCCGATGTTGGACGATTTCAGGTTCTGGTTGCCGGCGAACTGGCGCTCCATGATCTCGTTGAGTTCATTGAGCGCGTTCGGCGGAATGCCGTCGAGGGTGGCGATGCGCAGCAGCACGTCCACGCGGGTACGGTCCGGCAGCAGTTTCAGCGCGTCGGCGGCCTGGTCGGTTTCCAGGTGCGCCATCACGATGGCGATGATCTGCGGGTGCTCGTTGCGCACCAGGTCGGCCACCGCACGCGGGTCCATCCACTTCAGCGCGTCCAGGCCGGTGGTGTTGCGGCCGAGCAGGATGCGGTCGATCAGGTTGCCGGCCTTCTCGCTGCCCAACGCCTGCACCAGCATGTTGCGGATGTAGTCGTCCGAGCCCACGCCCAGCGAGGTCTTCGAGCCCAGCTCCTGGCCGAACTGGTCCATCACCCGTTCCACCTGCTCGCGGGTGATGTCGGTCATGGTGGCCATGGCGATGCCGATCTTCTGCACTTCCTTGGGTTCCATGTGGCGCAGCACTTCGGCCGCATCCAGCTCACCCAGGGACAGCAGCAGCACGGCCGCGCGCTGTACGCCGGTCAGTTGTGCCTCAGTCATTGGCCACCCAGCCCTTGACCACCTGGGCCACGCGCTTGGAGTCGGTCTTCACGGCTTCACGCGCCATCCGCAGTCGTTCCTCATAAGAATCCACCGGCAGGGCCAGTGCGTCTGGTCCGGCCAGGCTGGCCCGGTCGGCGCCCAGCGCCGGCAGCGGCATGCCATCGTCATCGACCAGCTGCACATCCGCGGTATGCGGTTCCAGTGCCGGTTCGTCGTTCTTCTTGTTCTGGCCGGTGATCGCGCGCAATGCCGGGCGCAGCACGCCGAACAGCAATGCCAGCACCACCACGGCGCCCAGCAGCATGCGGCCGGCGTCGTGCACCCACGGCAGCTCCCACCAGGCCGGGCCTTCGACCGGCGTGGTATCCCGCACGAACGGGGCATTCATCACCGACACGGTATCGCCACGCTCGGCGTTGAAGCCGACGGCCTGCTTGACCAGCGCTTCGACACGGGTCAGTTCGGCGGCCGACAGCGGCTGCGGGCTCATCTTGCCGTTGGCACCGGCGCGCGGCACGTTGTCCACCAGCACCGCCACCGAGACGCGCTTGATGCGGCCTGCCGGCTGGCGGGTGTGCTGCAGGGTGCGGTCCAGCTCGTAGTTGCGGGTGGCGTTCTTGCTGCTTTCGGTCGGGGTCTGCGCGGTGGCCGGTGCAGCCTGCTGGCCCGGCGGGCTGTTGCTGGTCGCACCCGGCACACCCTGCGGGCCAGGGGTGCTGGTGGTGTTCTCGCTCATCTGCTCGCTGCGCAGCTTCTGCGGCTCACCGTTGTAGAGCTCGCGGGCCTCCTCGGTCACCGAGAAATCCATGTCCACGCTCACTTCCGGGTTGACGCGGCCAGGGCCGGTCATCGGTTCCAGCAGCTCGCGGATGCGCTGGTTGAACGAGGTTTCCTGGCGGCGCACCTGCTCGAACTGGGCAGCGTTGACCGCCGCTTCGCTGTTCGGGTCGGTGATGCTGAGCATGCGCCCACTCTGGTCGACCACGGTCACCCGCTCCGGCGCGAGATCCGGGATGCTGGCCGCAACCATGTGCACGATGGCATCCACCTGGCTGCGTTCCAGCTGCTGGCCACCACGCAGTTCCAGGGTGACCGAGGCACTGGCTACGTCGCGCTGGCGGGTGAAGGCGCTGGGCTTGGGAATGGCCAGGTGCACGCGCGAATCGCGCACCGGGCGCAGCGTGTTGATGGTGCGCGACAGTTCGGTTTCCAGCGCGTGCTGGTAGCGCGCGCTTTCGACGAACTGGCTGACGCCGAAGCCCGGGTCGCGTTCCATCAGCTCGAAGCCGAGCTTGCCACTGTCGGTCAGGCCGGAACCGGCCAGCTTCAGGCGGGCGTCGTGCAGGTTCTTTTCCGGCACGGTGATGCCACCGGTGGCCGGGTCGAGCGCGAACGGAATCTGCGCGGCGCGCAGCAGGTCGGTCGCTTCAGCGGTGGCCTTCTGGTCCAGGCCGGTGTACAGCGGGACCATGCCCGGCTTCTGCGACCAGAAGAACACGGACAGGCCTGCCGCCACCGCCACCGCGATCATCGCCATCAGGCCCAGCCGACGGGTGATCTGCAGACTCTGCAGGCGGTCGAACCATTGCCCGGCCTTTTCGGCGTTCAGGCTGTCCTTGGAGAGCGTCAGTGCCATGCGTCTCTATTCCTTACAGCGGCATGTTCATCACGTCCTGGTAAGCCTGGACGAGACGGTTGCGGACTTCCACGGTGGCGCGGAAGGCGATCTGGGACTGCTGCGAGGCGACCATCACCTTGGCGAGGTCGGCGCTGGGGTCGCCCATTTCGAAGGCCTTGGCGAGGGCGCCGGATTTCTGTTGCGCATCGTTGACGCCGGCAATCGCACCACGCAGGGTTTCGGTGAAGCTGGCCGGCTGGGCCTGCGGTGCATCCAGCACCGTGCCCGGCAGGGCGTTGCTGCGAGGCGTTTCGCCCAGCGGGTTGAGCGCCGGCTGTCCCATCTGGGTCTGATAGGAGCGGATCTGCGAAAGGATCGAAGTGACGGAGTGGGACATCTGCAACGGTTCCAGAAACAGGGATGGGGTTGTCTGCTGTAGCCAGTGCAAGTGCCGTGCCGAAACCGGTTTTCGATTCAGTGAAGTGAGGGTGGGGGTGTTTGGTGGCAGGGCTGCGCCCTGCACCCGCAGAGGCCACGTCAACATCAACGTCAAAATCGGGCTATCCGTGGGGTGGCGGGGTGGGTCCGGTTACGGGGGACGCCGTAAATCCGTCCATGGAGGCTCGGTCGCGCCATCCATGGCGCTCACGCCCCCGCAACCGGACCCACCCCGCCTTCGACAGTTGGCCGCGATCTGTTGGAACCTGCTGCTGATGGTGCTGCTGATGGTGCTGCTGATGGTGCTTCTGATGGTGCTGCTGATGGTGCTTCTGATGGTGCTGCTGATGGTGCTTCTGATGATGGTGGGTGCCGACCGTTGGTCGGCACGGGGTCGGATCCCGTTGCGACGCAACGGGCTCTGACCCCATTGGTGGCGCCATTTAACCGGCGTCGGTTTTCTGGCCTGGGGCTGCAGGCTCCATCGGCCGGAATTCTGGCGCTGGTCGAGCGTGGCGGGCGGGGTGCAGCCGGTGGCGGTGGCAATGCCGGGGCAGAGCAGGGCGGCGAGCAGGGTGAGGCGATGCATGGTGGAGCCTCGTTGGGAGATCCCACTCCATCCTCCGGAACGCGGCAACGTTGCCTGTAGGAATTCGTGCAGATGCGCGGCGTTGTCAGCGCGCGGCCACGGTCTCTATCCACGCATGACGTGGATCTACTGACGTCGTGCAGCGGCGCCAGAAACACCAACGCCCGGGCAAGCCCAGGCGTTCGTGCCCCCTTCATGCTGGTAGCGCGCTTCAGCCGGCCAGTTCGGCCTGCTCGCGTTCGATGCCGTACTTGCGCAGCTTTTCCACCAGGGTGGTGCGGCGCAGGCCGAGCAGCTGGGCGGCATGGGCGACCACGCCCTGGGTGCGTTCCAGTGCTTCGTTGATCAGGCCCAGTTCGATGTTGGCCATGTGGTTGCGCAGGTCCATGCCTTCGTCGGGCAGGGCGGCCGGTGCCGCCGGGCGATTGACGGCGATGCCGTGCTCCAGCGCCGGCTGGTTGCCGCTGCCGGGCGTGTGGAACGAGAAGCTGCGCAGGTCCAGTCGCTCTTCGCTGGTGGCGGGCTGTGCCGGCGCCGGCGTAGCGACGGCAGCCAGCGCGGCATCGCCACGGTAGCGGGCCGGCAGGTCCTGTACGCGCACCGATCCACCCGGATGCAGCACGGCCAGGCGCTCGACCAGGTTGGTCAGCTCGCGCACGTTGCCCGGCCACTCGTAGCCGGCCAGTGCCTGCAGGGCTTCCGGGGTGAAGCGCACTTCGCCACGGCCGGTGCGGGCCAGCTGCGCGGCGATGGTTTCCACCAGCGCCGGCAGGTCCTCACGGCGCTCGCGCAACGCGGGCACTTCAATCGGGAACACGTTGAGGCGGTAGAACAGATCCTCGCGGAACTTGCCTTCGGCGATGCGCGTTTCCAGATCGCGGTGGGTCGCGGCCACGACGCGCACGTTGCAGCGGATGGTCTGGTTGCCACCGACGCGCTCGAAGCTGCGTTCCTGCAGCACGCGCAGCAGCTTCACCTGCATCGGCAGGCTCATGTCGCCGATCTCGTCGAGCAGCAGGGTGCCGCCTTCGGCCATTTCGAAACGGCCCTTGCGCGCGGTCAGTGCGCCAGTGAAGGCACCCTTTTCGTGGCCGAACAGCTCGCTTTCCAGCAGGTCAGGCGGAATGGCGCCGCAATTGATCGCCACGAACGGGCCATCACGGCGCGGCGAACGCTGGTGGATCGCGCGCGACACCACTTCCTTGCCGGTGCCGGATTCGCCCAGCACCAGCACGGTGGTGTCGAACGCGGCCACCTGTTCGATCATGGTGCGCAGCGCGGTGACCGCCGGGCCGTTGCCGGTCGGTCCCTGCTCCTGCGCGGCACCGGCCTGGTGCTCGGCATCCAGGCGCTTGAGGCTGGCGCGGCGCAGCAGCGCTTCCATCTGCGCATGGCGCAGCGGGGTTTCCAGCGGCCAGATGTTGGCTTCGTGCAGGCCATGCTGCTGCGCGAACGCAGCGGCATCACCGTCGGCCAGCAGTACCGGCGGCGGCAGGCTGCTGCCGCCCAGCCAGTGATACAGCGCGGTGCTGGCGGGGCTGTCGTCCAGGCTGCCGACGATCACCGCCATCCAGTCGTTCTGGCGCTGTCGGCCCAGGTCGAAGTCGGCTGCGTCGGACACCCAGCGCGGGTTGAAGTCCATGAATTCCAGCAGGGCAACGGTGCGCTCCGCGCGCACGGCGTCGTTGTCCAGCACCAGGATGCGCGATTCGCTCACGACTGTTCCTCCCTGAGGCCTTCCAGGATCGGCATGACTTCCTGGATGTAGGACAGCTTGCTGACAAAGTTGTCGGCGCCGGCGCGCAGCGCGTGTTCGCGGTGCTCGGCGTCGTCGAAGTGGCTGGCGATCACGATGTACGGTGCGTCGTCCTGCGACTTGATCAGGCGGGTGGCCTGCAGGCCGCCCATCTCAGGCATTGCCAGATCCATCAATACGACCTGCGGGCGCAACGTTTCCGAACGCTCGATCGCTTCCAGGCCGTTGCCGGCGCTGCCGACGATCTGCAGCCAGTCGATCTTGCGGAAGTGGCGCATTGCCGCGTTGATGAAGCCCTCGTGGTCATCGACCAGCAGGACGGTAAGCTTGTTCATGTGCAACATCCTTTTCAGCCCACCCGGGCCAGCTGTGGTTGCCTGGCGCCGAGCCGGCGCCGTTCGCGGGCCGGGGCGATATCCAGTTGTTCCCGGTATTTTGCGACGGTTCGGCGGGCAATGTTCACCCCCTGGCGTGACAACAGGCCGGCGATCGCCTCATCGGCCAGTGGCCGACCGGCCGGTTCGGCGTCGATCAGGCGGCGGACCATGGCCTTGACCGCCTGCCCGGAGACGCTGGCGCCTTCCAGTCGGACGGCGAAGAAGTGCTTCAGTTCGAAGGTGCCGCGCGGGGTCTGCAGGAACTTGCCGGTGGTGATGCGCGAGACGGTGGACTCGTGCATGCCGATTTCCTCGGCCACTTCCTTCAGGGTCAGCGGTGCCATGGCTTCCTCGCCACGCACCAGGAACGCGGCCTGGCGCTCGACGATCACCCGCGCGGTGCGCAGCAGGGTGTCGTAGCGCATCGACAGGCCGCGGCTGAACCAGCGAGCTTCCTGCAGCATCTCGCGCAGTGCCGGGGCGGCCTCACTGGTCTCTGCCAGCGCCTGTTCGTACTGGCTGTTGATGGAGACGCGGCGACTGGTGGCCGGGTTCAATGCCACTTTCCACTGGCCATCGGCGTGCCAGGCGACCACATCCGGAACCACAACGGCATTGCGTTCCGGCAGCAGGCTGTCGCCTGGGCGTGGCTGCAGCGACAGGATCAGGCGTACCGCTTCGCGCACATCGTCGATCTCGGCGTCGTGCTGGCGGGCGAGGGCGGGGTAATCATGTGCGGCCAGCGCATCGAGTGCGCCGTCCAGGATGCGCGTGGCCAGGTGGCGGGCAGGCACCGCGCCGTGCAGGCTGCGCAGCTGCGCCTGCAGGCCCTCGCGCAGGTCCTGGGCGGCCATGCCGGCCGGGTCACCGTGCAGCAGCTGCTGGCGGATGGCTTCGACGCCGTCGGCGTCGATGTCGAACTGGGCGCTGGCCAGCAGCTGCAGCTGGCCCAGTGGCGCCTGCAGGTAGCCAGCCTCGTCGCAGTTGTCCAGCCAGAATGCGGCCACTGCCAGCTGGCGGTCATCCATGTCCAGCGACAGACGCTGCAGCACGCGCAGCTGCGGGTCGGTCGATTCGCCGGCGGCGATGCGCGCCATGCGGTCGTCGTCGCCGTCCTGCCAGCTGGCGCCGGCCACGTCCCACATCGACGACTCGGGCAGCTCGTCGAACGCGGCAGTTTCCAGCGTCGCGGTGGCAACGTCGGTGGCGTCGGCGGCCGGTGCTTCGGGCTCTTCGATTTCCAGCAGGGGATTGGAGTCCAGCAGGCGCTGGATTTCCTGTTCCAGGTGCAGGCCATCAAGCTGCAGCAGCCGGATCGACTGCAGCAGCTGCGGGGTGAGGTGAAGTTGTTGGCCCAGCTGGGTCGAGAGTGCAGCCTTCATCGTGGTTCCCCGGCGCCGCTCCCCGGCACCTTGTGGAACGCATCTTGCTTTTGATCCGGCGGGGGCGGAATCGGGGGGTTCCTGAGGGGCTTGGTGAATTTCCTTACGGCGTGTAGGGATATTCCCCACAGTGGCGCGGAATGTTGACGATGATCGCTGCTAAGTTGCTGATTTCCGGTGCAAGGCCGGGATTGATCGAGCTGCACCGTGTACGGATTCCTGTCGGGGAGTGTCGGGATGACGGGAATTCGACGCCGGGTGCGGGTTGGCTGCGTCGGCTGTCGATAGAGACGATCACCGGTAGAGTCGACTGTCAGTCGACTGCTTTCCGATCAGACCAAGGAAAAGTCCCGCGCTCCGCGCGCAAGTCGACTGACAGTCGACTCTACCAACAGCCCACTCTACCCAGCCATCGCTTCGTCACGCCGAGGCTGGCGCTTACTCCAGCTCGTGCTGATGGCGCGCGGCCAGCAGCAGCAGATCGTTGGCGCGACGGCAGCCCAGTGACTCCATCATGCGTGCGCGGTGGGTTTCCACCGTCTTGACGCTGATGCCGAGGTCGGCGGCGATTTCCTTGTTGCTCTCGCCCTTGCCGATGCGGCGCAGGATCTCGCGCTGGCGCGGCGACAGTGCGGCGATGCCGGTGGGTTTCTCGCGGCCGAGCATCGGTGCCAGCATCTTGGCGGAGATCTGCGGGCTCAGGAACACCTGGCCGGCATGCGCCGCGCGAAGCGCCAGCTCCAGTTCCTGCGGCGCCGCATCCTTGACCACGAACCCGACCGCGCCGCGGTCGAGGGCATCGCGCACGTGCGCGGCGTCGTCGTGCATGGTCATCATCACAACCCGGGTACCGGGCGCGCGCAGCCGGATATCGCTGAGCGCTTCCAGACCCGTACGGCCAGGCAATGACAGGTCCATCAGGACCACGTCCGGGGCGTGCTGCAGGGCCAGCTGCAGCGCCTGTTCGGCGTTGCTGGCCTCTGCAACCAGCTGCACGTCGGCAAACCCCTGCAGCAGCCGCGCCAGGCCGGCGCGGACCAGGGTGTGATCGTCGACGATGAGAACTCGCACAGGCACGCAGCAGGTCCGTGTAGGGGAGTCCACCTTAACTTAGCTGAACGGGCGCGCCAAGGCTTGCCCGCCAAGCGTGATGGTGGCAGGTTTCAGCGCGCCCGGCGTGCCTCGGCCACCTGGCGCCGGTGCAGGCGGAACAGGTGGCGCTCCATGGCCATTTCCAGGCCATCGCCAAGGCGCTGGAAGCGCAGCCACAGATAGTGGCCGCCGCCGCCATCGGCCGCTTCGGCAATCACTTCCACCGGCAGGTCGATATGGTCGGGCAGCCAATCACTGGGCTGCAGACGGACCAGGCCCGCCTGGCCGGGGCTGGCGCCACTGCGCGGGCCCAGTTGCAGGCGGATGCCACGGCGCGACCAGCGCACCGGGCGCAGGGTCAGTTCCTGGCCCTGCTGGCGGACCAGGCGGCCAAGCAGCACCATCGCCAGATCCACCTTCGCCTCCAGCCGCTGCAGTTGCAGGCTGGCTTCATTGCGGTCGTCATGCTCGTCAACGCGGCTGTCTTCAACCAGCGCCAGGCTGCGCAGCAGGCCCTCGGCACTGCCGGTACGGCCGGTGCCACTGCCTGCCTGGAATTCGGCGGGCAGTGCCAGCTCGCAGCTGAGCGTTTCGTCGAACAGCTCGCTTTCGGCGGGATGGTGCAGCGACGTTGTCGGCAGTTGGGTCATGCCAGCGATTCTGCCTGCAGGTAGGCATGGGCCGCGCGAAGAGAGCGCTGGCCGTCATTCATCAGTGCTGCCACCGCATCGCGACGCTGGCGCAGCAGGCCCAGCAGGTTCTGCTGGCGCTCGAACAGCGCACTGAGCGGTGCGTGGTCGTCCGAGGTCAGCGGCTGGCTGAGCAGGGCATGCAGCGTGCTGTCGTGACCGTCGAGCAGGCTGTCGGCCTGGTCGAGGGCGTCTTCGCCCAGGGCCTTTTCGAAGGCGTCCAGCTGGGCGTGCAGTTCGTGCAGGCTCATGGCGCCACCGCGGCCGGGCGGCGCTGTTCCTGTGGGATTGCATTCCAGGCGCTGTCGATCTCGCCCAGCAACTGCAGGGATTCATCGAGGGCGGCACGGTCGTTGTGCAGGTTGGCCTCGGTCAGGCGCTGCAGCACGTAGTCGTAGAGTGCCGACAGGTTCCCGGCGATTTCACCGCCAGCCTCATGATCCAGCGAGCCATTGAGGTGGCCGACGATCGCGCAGACCTCGCCGATCGCCTTGCCCTTGCCGGCCTGGTCGCCACGCTCGAGGCTGGCCAGGGCGCGCCGCACGCGCTCCAGCGCGCCGGCCAGCAGCATCGCCACCAGCTTGTGCGGATCGGCATCGGCGACCGCACTGGTCACTCCCACCTGGCGGTACTGCTCGGCATATTGACGGCTGGAACCGTACATTCGTGATTCTCCTTGCGCGGGGTGCCGCCGGACGGTCGTGGGGACCGCTGCCGGCGGTGCGGCGTTGATTGCTGTTGCGTCCGTTATCGGTGCGTTACACGCCAAACTTGAGCGTTGCACGCAGTCCTTTAGCGGTTCAGCTGTGCCAGCTGCTGCTGCAGCGACGTATTGCTCTGCTGCAACTTGCCCATCAGGCTGTCCAACGCGATGAACTGCTTCTTGTAGCGCTCTTCCACGTTCTTCATGCGCGTGTCGAGGTCCTTGCGGCGCTTGTCGATGTTGTCCAGCGTGGTGTTGAGGCCCTTGGTGCGGGCGACGAAGGCGCCTTCCTTGCCGACCGTGGTGCTGACGTAGCCGTCGACCATGGTGTAGAGCGTGCCGGCACCGCCGGTGTCACCGGTGATTGCCGAGCGGATCTTCTCGGGCTGACTGGCCAGCGCGGCGGCAAACTTGGTGGCGTCCAGCACCAGGCTGCCGTCGGCGTTGGGGTAGCCACGCGTCTGCAGTCCCAGCGTTTTCGGGTCCAGGCCATCGGCGGACAGTTCCTTCAGCACGCCCGACATCACCGAGCGCAACTGGCTGGAGGCACCACGCATCTGCGCGTCGCCGGTCAGCGTGGCGGCTTCCTTGGTCTTGGCGTCGTACTTGGTCTCGGTGTTGATCGCCGCGATTGCTGCGTTGTAGGCGGTCACGAACTCCTGCATCACCTTGGTGGCTGCAGTGGTATCGGTGCTGATCACGACGGTGCTCTTGCCCTTGACCTTGAGGTTCAGGGTCAACCCCGGCACGGCGTCGGCCACGGTGTTGCTGGCGCTGACCACCGTGACGCCATCGATGGTCAGCTCGGCATCGGCTGCCGCGGTGTTTTCCTGGAGGCTGCCCACCAGTGCGGTCAGTTTCGGGTCGCTGCCGCCGTATTCGAGCTTGATGGCATTGGCGGCGCCGGTCTTTTCCTGGGCAATCGACAGGTACTGGTTGTCGCCCGAGGCGATCAGGGTCGCCTGCACGCCTTCCTTGCGGCCTGCGGCGTCGATCTTGTTGCGCACGGTGGTCAGCGTATCGCCGGCTTCCACCTCGACCTTCATCGTCTTTGCCTTGTCGCCGACGCCAACGGTCAGCGTCAAGGTTCCGGCGCCGAAGGTGTCGGTCTTCCCTACCGAGGTATTGGCAATCAGCTTGTGTGCGGTGGCAAGGGATTTCACCTCCACCTGGTGAGTGCCATTGGAGGCTGCTGCCTTGGTCGTGCCAAGGTCGTACAGTGCCACCGAGGCCGTCAGCACGTCGTCGGTGTTGGCGGGTTGCGCCTTGCCGGTGGCGGTCACGGTGCGGGTATCGAAGGCGGTGGTGGCCTTCAGTGCGGTCAGCGCGGTCTTCAGCTTGTCGAAGGCCGCAGTGACGGTGCCGATCGACGACAGCTGCATCTTGGCCTTGGACTGCTGCAGGTTCAGCGCGTTGTCGGCGGGCTTGCGGTCGGCCGCGACCAGCTGGTTGACGATGTCCGAGATGTTGAGCCCCGAGCCAATGCCACCGTATCCAAAGCTTGCCATGTGATTCTCCTGGTATCCGGGCCTGGCCGTCGTGCGGTGGCCCGTCGTCAACGAAAATAGCGGCCTGCGCCGCTGGGTCTTGAGGACTTCGTTGATGCACGTGCCGTGCCAATGGTCTGGCGCAGGTTCTGGCACGCGGGTTGCAGGAAGGCTGGGGCAGGGTGCGGGTAGGTTCACCGCGGGCTGCCGGGAGTCTGCAAAAAGCCCTCCCCCAATGCAGGGGAGGGATCAGGCTACTGACAATCGGGGGGAGACGAAGCCGCCCGGTACGTACAGTCAAAGGTACAGCGCTGAAAGAGAGGTCCGCAGGAGCGGGCGATGCCAAGCCGGTTCGGGAGTGATCCCGGGCCGGGCATGGCCCGCGCCTTCGTGCATCGTGGCTTCCCGGTTGCCGCTACCGTCGGTTCGACCCGACGGTAGCGGCGCCTTCTTGCCGTGGATCAGCGCAGCAGGCTGAGCACGCCCTGCGGCACCTGGTTGGCCTGGGCCAGCATGGCCGTACCGGCCTGCTGCAGGATCTGGGTGCGGGTCAGTTCTGCGGTTTCCTTGGCGAAGTCGGTGTCCTTGATGCGGCTGCGCGACGCCGACAGGTTTTCCGACGAGGTCTGCAGGTTGGCGACGACCGAGGTGAAGCGGTTCTGGATCGCACCGAGGTCGGCGCGGGTGCTGTTGATCGCACCCAGGGCCTTGTCGACCACTTCCATCGCCTGCTGCGCGCCCTTCACGGTGGACACGTCGATCTTGTCGGCGAAGCTCTTGGCCACTGCGGTGGTGCTGGCGGTGATGTCGGCCGGGCCGGTGGCGATGCCGGTCCAGGTGCCGGTTTCCACGGCGATACCGAGGAAGGCGCCATTCTTGTCGACGCTGTCCTTGACCGAGCTCAGGTTGATCTTGCCACCACCGGCAGCGTCGACCTCGGCCAGGACGCCGGTCTCACCGATCTTGGCATTGATCGCAGCGACCATGGCCTTGGTGGCGGCGTCCTGGGTCTTGGTGCCATCGGCACCGCCCTGGGCGGCCACGTCGATGTCGGCGATGCTGATTGCCGAACCTGCGCCGTTGGTGATGGTCATGCCGCTGACCTTCACGCCGGTTGCGCCGTCTGCCGGAGCGGCGATGGTGAAGCTGACCGAATCGAACATCGCACCACCCAGGGCATTGGCCTTGGCATCGATGGTCTTGTCGATGGCAATGGCCTGGCCCGCATTGGCGCCGACCTGGAACAGCTGGCTGGAGAACGAGCCGTCCAGCAGCTTGGTGCCGTTGAAGTCCGACTGCTTGGCGACGCGGTCGATTTCGCTGACCAGCTGGGTCACTTCGGCCTGCAGGGCCTTGCGGTCGCTGGCGGAGTTGGTGGCGTTGGAGGCCTGCACCGACAGCTCGCGGACGCGCTGCAGGTTGTTGCCGATTTCGGTCAGCGAACCTTCGGCGACCTGGGCCAGCGAGATGCCGTCGTTGGCATTGCGGATGGCGACGTCGGTACCGCGGATCTGCGTGCCGAAGCGCTCGGAGATCGCCAGACCGGCGGCGTCGTCCTTGGCGCTGTTGATGCGCGAACCGGAGGACAGGCGCTGGATGGTGGTGGCCAGCGAG
>NZ_JCAFUR010000025.1:0-44614 GCF_059371575.1 Stenotrophomonas sp. YJH_SMC_4 | reverse complement strand
TGGATTGCCGGCCAGCGGCCGGCACTACCGGGGCTATGGATTGCCGGCCAGCGGCCGGCACTACCGGGGCTATGGATTGCCGGCCAGCGGCCGGCACTACCGGGGCTATGGATTGCCGGCCAGCGGCCGGCACTACCGGGACTATGGATTGCCGGCCAGCGGCCGGCACTACCGGAGCTGTGGGTTGCCGGCCAGCGGCCGGCACTACCGGGGCCATGGATTGCCGGCCAGCGGCCGGCACTACCGGGGCTATGGATTGCCGGCCAGCGGCCGGCACTACCGGGGCTATGGATTGCCGGCCAGCCGCCGGCACTACCGGGGCCATGGATTGCCGGCCAGCGGCCGGCCCTACCATTGCCGGCAGGCGGCGGTCGGGGCTCAGCCGCGCAGGGTGGCGCCGCCGTCGACGTACAGGTCGCTCATGGCCACATGCCCGGCCTGCTCGGAGAGCAGGAACATCACCGAGTGCGCGATGTCCTCCGGGGTGGCGAGTTTGCGCAGTGGAATGCCGGCCTTGTAGGTCTCCAGGTTACCGGCGATTACCCGCTCGGCACCGCGCTCGTCCTGCCACATGCCGGTCTGCATCGGGGTCAACGTGGACCCCGGGGCGACGATGTTGCAGCGGATGCCCAGCGGCGCCAGCTCCAGCCCGAGGCAGCGGGTGAACATGGTGGCGGCGGCCTTGGACGCGGCATACGCCGCCATGCCATGCCGCGGCACACCGGCCGCATTCGAACTGACGGTAACGATCGCGCCCCGCTGGCGCGGCGACATCACCCGCGCCAAGGCGCGCCCAACGTGGAATACGCCGTCGGCGTTGACCGCGAACACCCGGCGCCAGTCGGCGTCGCCGGTCTCGGCGACGCTGCCCACGTGCAGCACGCCGGCCACGCTGGCCGCCAGCGTGATCGGCCCGATGCTGGATTCGACCTGATCCACCAGGGCGTCCACCGCTGCGCTGTCGGTCACGTCGAGTGCGAACGACCTGACCCGCGTATCGGCCACGTGTGGCGCCTCACGATCGGTCGCCACCACCGTGCAGCCGGCCTCGACCAACAGCCGTACCAGTGCCTCGCCGATGCCGCCGGAGGCACCGGTCACCAATGCCACGCGGCCTTCAAAACCGGTCAACTGCATGTTGCGATCTCCTGTTGCTCGTCCCATTGGCGCAGCCGCGCCGACAACCATGGCGCCAGCTGCGCCACCGCATCGCGGCCGGTAAGTTCGGCGTGTAGGAACGGCAGTTCCAGCGCCTGCACCTTGCGCGCGTGGGTCCGCCACAACGCCGACTGCAGCTGTGGCCGCGCCTGGTGATCCCGGCCCGCGCGGACGTGCACCAGCGTGCCGTCGAACGGTTGGTGGATGTGCTCGCGGATCAGTCGATTGGTGCCGGTCACTGCGCGCACCACGCCATCGAGCACCACATCCGGCAGGCTGCCGAGTGCACTACCGCCACGTCGCAGGAACGCCAGAATGCGTTCACGGCTGTCCAGCTCCGGATGCGCATCCGGATCGTGGCCGGCAATCGCCAGCAGTGCCCGCAATGCAGCGATGGCATCGGGTTCCGGCTCGGCCCGCCAGCACTCGCTGGGATAAGCGTCCAGCAGTACCAGCTCGCCGACCTCGCGGCCGATCTCATGCAGGCGCACCGCCATCGCCTGGGCCAGGATGCCGCCCACCGACCAGCCCAGCAGATGCACCGGCCCCTTCGGCTGCAGTGCGACCACGCGCTGTACGTAGTCGTTGGCCATCGCCTCGATGCTGCTCGGCAGCGGCTGCCGCGCGTCCAGGGCCGGCGACTGCAGGCCATACACCGGGCGTGCCGGCTGCAGTGCCCGGGCCAGGGTGCGGTAGTTCCAGGCGATCCCCCCGGCCGGGTGCAGCACGAACAGCGGCGTGGGCCCGGCAGCGTCGGTCGCGGCCAGCGCGATCACTGGCCCCAGTGCGTGATCGGCCAGCGCGGGCGGCTCGGCAATGCGAACTGCCAGCGCGGCCACGGTGGGCTGGGCAAACAAGGCACCCAGACCCAGATCGCAGCGCCAGCGCTGCTCGATCGCCAGCAGCAGGTGCACCGCCGACAACGAATCACCGCCGAGACTGAAGAAATCTGCATCCACTGCCACCGGCGCCTCACGCCCAAGCGCCTGTGCGAACATCAACGCCAGCTCCTGTTCCAGCGGCGTGCGCGGCGCCAAGCCGGCAACTTCAAGTTGCGGTGGCTTCGGCAACGCGTTGCGATCGAGCTTGCCGTTGGCGGTCACCGGCCAGTGGTCCACACCAACGAAGGCCGAGGGCACCATGTAGTCCGGCAAACGCGTGGCCAGGTGGCTGCGCAGCGTCACGGCGTCGGCATGCGCCGCTGGAACATAGGCCACCAGACGCGCATCGCCGGGAGCATCCTGGCGCAGCAGCACTTCCACCCGATCCATGCCAGGCAGCTCGCGCAGTGCCGCCTCGATCTCGCCCAGCTCGATGCGCAGGCCGCGCAGTTTCACCTGGTGGTCGCTGCGGCCCAGGTACTCGACCGCACCATCGCGCCGCCAGCGTGCCACGTCGCCGGTGCGGTAGATACGCTCGCCCGGCAGGAAAGGATCGGCAAGGAAGCGCTCGGTAGTCAGGTCATCGCGACCGAGATAGCCGCGTGCCAGTTGCACACCACCCAGGTACAGGTCACCGGCCACGCCCACCGGCACCGGCTGCATCCGGGCGTCCAGCACGTACAGGCGGGTGTTCCAGACCGGGAACCCGATCGGCACCGGCCGCGAACGATCCTGCGCCGACGCCGGCCAGTAGCTGACGTCCACCGCAGCTTCGGTCGGGCCATACAGGTTGTGCAGCTCGGCGTGCACACGCGCGTGGAAGCGGTCGCGGGACGCAGCATCCAGCGCCTCGCCACTGGTGAACACCCGTCGCAGCTGCAGCCCTTCGGAGGCCGGTGCAGCGAGGAAGGCATCCAACATCGATGGCACGAAATGCGCCGTGGTGATGCCATGCTCGCGGATCAGCCGCGCCAGTTCGGTGGGATCGCGATGCGCGTCCGGCCCGGCGACCATCAGGGTGGCCCCACACAGCAGCGGCAGGAAGAATTCCCAGACCGAGACATCGAAGGTGGCCGGGGTCTTCTGCAGCACGCGGTCGTCGGCACGGATGCCGTAGTGCTCGCGCATCCACAGCAGGCGGTTGACGATGGCACGATGTTCGATGACCACGCCCTTCGGCTCGCCGGTCGAACCGGAGGTATAGATCACATACGCCGCATCGCTGGGCGCCGGATCGGCCCATGGCGCGGCGAAGCTCAGCGCGGTCCACTGCTCCGGCGCGAGCACCGGTACGCCGGCCATGCGCGCCGAATCCTCGGCCGCAGCCAGTACGCACACAGGCTGTGCCGAGGCGAGAATACGCGCCAGCCGCTCATCGGGATGGGCAAGGTCCAGCGGAAGATAGGCCGCGCCTGCGCGCAGCACCGCGACCAGCGCGATCACCAGCTCCAGCGAGCGCGGCAATGCCACCGCCACCACGCTGCCCGGGCCGACATCCATCGCCCGCAGCTGCGCCGCCAGCGCGAAACTGCGCGCTTCCAGCGTTGCGTAATCCAAAGCAGCGTCGCCGAACACCAGCGCAGGCGCGTGTGGGTCCCGATCCATGCCCTGCTGCAGCAGCTCGACCAGGGTCGTCTCCGGCAGCGCGTGCGCGGTGGCATTGAATTCCTGCAGCACCTGCTGCGCCTCCTCGGGCGTCGCCAGGGGCACGGCTGCGATATCGTCAGCCTGCAGCGCCGCCGATACGAAATGCAGCAGCCGCGCCGCGTGCGCCTCGACATCCTCGCGACTGTACAGCGCGGGATTGGCCTCGATTTCCAGATCCAGCAGCGCCTGGCCATCGCCACGGAAGCCCAGCGTCAGGTCATCCACCGGCCCGGTGCACAGCACCTCCAGCGTCGCCTGCACGTCGGCCAGCGCCAGCGGCCTGTAGAACGGCTGCACGTTCACCAACGGACCGTGCAGGCGCTGCTGCGCGCCGACCAGGCCCAGGTCCCGGCGCAGCTGCTCACCGCGGTAACGGCCGTGCTTGCGACCCTGGCTGAGCTGCAGGCCCAGGCCGCGGGTGAAGGCCTCCACGCTGCCCTCGCCGGCCGCCACGCGCAGCGGCAACACATTCATCACCATCGCCGGCACCCGCGCCGACGCGTTGCCGAGCCGCCCCATGTAGGGCACGCCCAGCACCACTTCATCGGCCGCGCTCATCCGCCGCAGGTATTCGGCCGACAACGCGGCCAGCACATCCGGCCAGGGCTGCAGCCAACGCACCGATGCCTGCAGCAGCTGCTCACGGAAGGCCGCATCGAGCGGCTGCACCCAGCGCAGCGCGTCGTCACTGGCCGCGAGCGTGCCGGCCAGGCCCCCGCCTGCCGGTGCGCCCTGCATCTGCTCACGCCACCATTGCCCGGCCTGCGTGCGGCGCGGGTCGGCACGATAAGCGGCATCATCGGCCAGCACGCCCGCCAGCCCCGGCAGTGGCTCACCCATGCGGCCGGCGTACAACGCGCACACGCGATCGGTGAACAGCGCCATGCCATAGCCATCAGCCGCCAGATGATGCACCCGCAGGTACCAGACCCAGCGCTGCCCGCCCAGCTCAAGCAGCATCTGTTGGCTGATCCGGTCGCGGGCGGGGTCGACCGGGCTCAGCCGGTCGGCGTGCATCAGGCTGCGTGCCGCAGCGGCAGCATCCGCTTCGGCGGAAACATCACGCACCGAAAGCAGCGGCACGTGTGCCGGGTCATGCCACTGCAGCGGCTGGCCATCGGCCCCTTCGGCAAAGCGCAGCGCAAAGGCCTGGGCTTCGAACGCAGCCTGGTCTGCCGCTGCAACGAACGCGGTCACGTCCAGCGGGCCATCGATCCACACCGCGTGCGCGGTATTGAATGACGGATTGTCCGGCGCCAGCCGCTGTGCAAACCACAGTCCGGTCTGGGCCTCGGTCAATGCCACCGGCGTGGCCAGCGCAGCGGCGTTCATGCGTTCTGCGCGGCCTGCAGCGTCTGCACCACGTTCCACCACTGGCGCAGCGTGGTGTGCTCGGCCAACTGCGAGAACTCAATCGGCAGGCCGGTGTTGCCCCAGGCCAGGACCAGGCCGAGCATGCGCATCGAGTCCAGGTCCAGGTCGATCAGGTTGTCGTCGTCACCGATCTCGGCAGGCGTACATTCCAGAACGCGCGCCACGTCGGCACGCATGCGCTCCAGATCCAGCATCTCAGCGGTGGCAGCCATCACAGCACCTCCAGCAACTGGTCGGTGGTCATCGGCACCCCGCTGGTGCGCGCGATCCAGTGCAGCGCCTGATCGTGATCGGCGCGCGAGAAGTCCGCCACGGCGTCGGCGGCAATGAAGGCCTCGATATCACGCTGGAACGCCTCGACCACGGTCGCCGTGCAGCCGATATGGGCGTACACGCCGGTCACCAGCAACTGGTCGCGGCCACGCACCCGCATCAGCGTCTCCAGGTTGCTGCGCTGGAACGCGCTGTAACGGTGCTTGACCAGCACGTGCTCGCCCGGCTGCGGTGCCAGCGCGTCGATGATCGGTTCATGGTCGGCGCTGCGGCGCATGCCCGGTCCCCACAGGTCGGCCTGCAGGCCACGGTCACGGCGATCCTGGTCGCCATGCTGGGCGGTGTAGAACACCGGAATACCGTGCGCGCGGCAATGCGCCAGCAGGCGTGCGATGTTGTCCACGGCCGGCCGCAGCGGTGCATTGCCGGCGTCGAATGCGGCCAGGAAGTAGCGCTGCATGTCGTGCACCAGCAAGGCGACACGATCGCGCTGCGGGCGCCACGGGCCGCGTGCCTGCGGCAGTTCAGCGGCGGTCGGCAAGGGGTAATCGGTGATACGGGGCAGCGCCATCAGCGCGTTCCTCCTGTCTGTTGCAGATGACGCGCACGCAACTGCGCGCGCAGTTCGCGGCGGCTGATCTTGCCGACCGCGGTGGTATCGAAACTGTCGACGAACACGACCTGGTCGGGCACCTTGAACGCGGCCAGGCCGCGCCCGCGCATCCAGGACTTCAGCGCCGGCGCCTTGAACGGCTCGCCCTGCGGAATCACGAAGGCGCAGCTGCGCTCGCCCAGGTACTCATCGGGAATGGAGACCACGGCGGCGTCGAACACACCGGGGTGGGCCAGCAGGTGATCTTCGATCTCTTCGGCGGAGATCTTCTCTCCGGCACGGTTGATGTGGTCACCGGCGCGGCCCTGCACCACCAGGTAGCCTCCGGGCAGCTGCTGCACACGGTCGCCGGTACGATAGAAGCCGTCGTCGGTGAACGAGCGCGCATTGGCCACCGCGTCGTTGTGGTAGCCGCGGATGGTGTACGGCCCACGGGTGAGCAGATGCCCTACCTCGCCTTCGGCCACCGGCTGGTCATGGTCATCGACCACGCGCACTTCATCATCCGGACTGATCGGCCGGCCCTGGCAGGCCACGATCAGTTCCTCCGGGTCATCCAGCCGTGTGTAGTTGACCAGGCCTTCGGCCATGCCGAACACCTGCTGCAGCGTGCAGCCAAGGCCATCGATCACCCGCCGTGCGGCTTCCGGCACCAGTTTGGCGCCGCCTACCTGCAGTACGTGCAGGCTGGACAGGTCATGCTTGCTGGTGGCGGCGGCCTGTGCCCACAGCAACGCCAGCGGCGGCACCAGCCCGCAGCAGGTCACCTGCTCGCGGGCGATCAGCGGGAAGGCCGCATCCGGACCGGGGCCGGGACTGAGCACCACGCGGGCGCCGGCATACAGTGCGCCGAAGAAGCCCGGCGAACTCATCGGGAAATTGTGCGCGGCCGGCAGCGCGACCAGATAGACGCTGTCGCGGTCGATGCCGCAGAGGTCATTGCTGGCGCGGAACGAGTAGATGTAGTCGTCGTGGGTACGCGGAATCAGCTTGGACAGCCCGGTGCTGCCTCCGGATATCTGCAGGAACGCCACCGACTGCGGGTCCGGATCGGACGGCAGCTGGCTGCGATCGCCCTGCAGTGCCTCCAGCGCGATGAACTCCGCCGCATCGCCGTCGATCACCACATGGCGAACCGCCGGCACTTCGGCCTGCAGCGCCCTTGCCAACCCGCGATGATCGAAGCCATCGTGCAGTGTGGTGGTGATGTAGGCACTGGCTTCCGCCTTGTTGGCGAAGTGGACCAGCTCGGTGATGCGGTGCGCCGGCAACGCATACACCGGCACCAGGCCGGCGCGGAACAGGCCGCAGACCGTGGTGATGAACCCGGCGGTATTGCCCAGCTGCACCAGCACCCGTTCGCCAGGCTGCAGGCCGAGCGCCAGCAGGCCCGCACCGATGCGGCCTGCCTCATGCCACAGCTGCGCATAGCTCAGGCGTACGTCGCCGGCGACCACCGCGATGTCATCGGCATAGCGTTCTGCACGCTCGCGCAGGAAACCCGGGAAGGTCTCGCCACGCCAGTGACCGGCTTCGCGATAGCGCGCCACCAGCGTGTCGGGCCACACCTGCTGCAGCGGCAGGCGGGAAGAGTCAGTGGAGGTACTCATGCGGCAGGCTCGATGGCGGGCGCGGATTCATGGACACCCAGCGCGTTCAACAGGGCAGCGAACTTCGCTGCGGTTTCGGCCACCTCGGCCTCGGGGTGTGACTCGGCGACGATGCCGGCACCGGCATACAGGCGCAGCTGCGTGCCCTGCAGGCGCGCGCAGCGGATCGCCACGTACCAGTCGCCGTCACCCTGCGCGTCCAACCAGCCCACGGCACCGGCGTAGAAGCCGCGCGGCACCGGTTCCAGCTCGCGGATGCGCTGCAGCGCCGCCAACCGTGGCGTACCGCAGACTGCCGGCGTGGGGTGCAGCTGCGCCAGCAGTTCGGCGGCAGACGCCTGCGGATCCTTCAGGGTGGCGTGGATGCGGGTGCCCAGGTGCCACATACTGGCGGTGGCATGCAGCACCGGGCGCGGCTGCGCATCGATGTGGCTGCAGTACGGTGCCAAGCCCTCGACGATGGCTTCGACCACGTGGCGGTGCTCGTCGTGGTCCTTGGTCGAGGCCAGCAGCGCCTGCGCCGCACGCTCGTCCTCGGCGGCATCGGCGCTGCGCCGCGCGGAACCGGCCAGCGGATGCGACAACAGCTCGGCGCCGCGCTTGCGCAGCAGCAGTTCCGGCGTCGCCCCCACCAGCCAGGCCGGTGCCTGGCCCAGCTCCACCGGCAACGGCACCGCGTAGGTCGCCACCGACGGATCTGCGCCCAGGCGTGCCAGCAGCACGTCCGGAGACAGCGCCTGGCGGGTGCGTGCCAGCAGGCTGCGCGCCAGCACCACCTTCTGGAGGTTCAGATCGGGCGCGCGCAGTACCTGCACCGCCGCGGCAACCGCTGACGCATAGTCCTGCGGCGCAGGCTCGGCCTTCAGGGAACCGTCCAGCGGCGGTGCGGCCTGCGGCTGCAGTGCCAGTGCCGGCAGCAGGCGCTCGGGCTGGAATAGCGCATCGTCCGCACGCGGTTCGAACGGCACTGCGCCAACCAGCAGGCCCGGGCCGCCACGCTGCCGGGCAAAGAACGCCGAGACGCGTTCTGCCAATGTCGCCAGTGCACCGGCCGGCAGCGTGGCGCGGCAGCCGCGTGCATGCACGTGCTGGCCGGCATGCTGCAGCAGGAACAGCGACGCGTCGTCGGTGCTGTCCAGTGACGCTGGCGCAGCCTCCGGCCACGCGCCCTGCATCAGGGAATCGTTCATGGGGTCTCCTTCGTCCGATGCGCTGCAGCCAGCGCGCACAGCAACAGCAGCAGCGCACCGACCAGCAGGTAAGGCAGGCTCGGCCCGCCGCGATACAACAGCGTGCCGAGCATCGGCCCGGCCACCATGCCCAGCCCCTGCGCGGCAGCGACGGTGCCGGCGGCGGCGCCCTGCTCGTGCGCCTCCACCGCATCGGCGGCCAGCGCCTGGAACGAGGGGAATACGAAGCCCATGCCAAACGCGGCCAACGCGTACGCCGCCGGCAACTGCCAGCCCTGCTGCACGCCCGCCACCGAAGCAAAGCCAATGCCGGAAATCAGGGCGCCAAGGACGATCCAACGGCGTGGATGTACCTCCAGCTTCATCACCAGCGCCTGCGCCAGGATCAGGCCGACACCAACGGCGGTAAGTGCGATGCCGGCCATGCGTGCACCGGCCGCCGCATCCAGGCCCAGGCGATCAATCGCGAAGAAGCCGACCGTGACCTGCGCGATGGTCACCGAGACCATCGCGATGAACGCTGCCAGCTGCGGCAGGCGCAGGCGCGCGTCGAGACGGCTCATCGGCGTGCGGCGCTGTGCGGACGCGCCCACCACCGGTGGTGTAGCCGGCAGCCGCCAGGCCAGCAATGCCAGTGCCAGCAACGGCAGCAACGCGGCCACGTACAGCGCCAGCGAAAGATTGGTATAGGCCAGCCAGCCGGCAGCGGCCGGACCCAGTACCATGCCCAGCGCGTTGGCACTGCCCAGCCGGGCGAGGAAACTGGCGCGCTGCCCGGTCGGTGCCTTGTCGGCAATCAGCGCAGCGGCCGTGGGCGGCACGGCCGCGTAGAACAGCCCGATCAAGCCGCGCGCGCCGACCAGCACCAGCACCGACACCAGTACCGGCGGCACCGCCTGCAGGGCGACGTCGATGAACACCGCCAGTGCGATGTAGACCGCCGTATAGGCACTCATCGCCAGGATCAGCACGCGCTTGCGCCCAATGTGGTCGCTGAGCTGGCCCCAGGGGCGCGCGGCCAGCATCCACAACACGCCTGCGGCGGTGACCGACAGGCCGGCATGCCACTCGGACAAGCCGAGCATGCGGACCACCGGGCCGATCACGGCGACGAAGGACATCATCGCCATGGTGCCGATCAGGGCAGCCAACACCAGCGCCGGCAAGCCGGGAACGACGGGACGTGCGTGCATGGAACACCAGCCGTAACAGGAAAGGATGGCCGGGCACGCCTGCGCACCCCGCCCGGCACCGGCCCTGCTCAGGACCGGACGCCACCCTTAAATGATAACGGCTCGTATTTGCATTTGATACCCATTCTCTTGAATGGGCGCGCAACAGTGGGTTCAGCGCATTGCATGCAGGCCGAGCAGGCCACGGCGCTTGAACCACCACTCCAGCGGCAGCGTCACCAGCGGCGGGATGGCTGCCAGCAGCGCCAGGGCACTGGCCCACCACGGCCAGCGCAGGCGCACCGCCGCGAACAGGGTGACTGCCACATAGACCAGGAAGGCCACGCCGTGCAGCGGCCCGAACAGCTTCACCAGCGCCACGTTGGCCATCGGGCCGTACTTCATCCACATGCCGATGAGCAGGCCGGCCCAGGTCACGGCCTCGATGAAAGCGACCGCGGCGAACAGACGTCCGGTCGGGTGCATGGGGGAATGTTGGGTCACGCGGGGCTCCGGCATGGGGGTATCAAATGCGAATGATACGCAGATGCGAACCCCATGTAGAGTCGAACCGTGCTCGACTGCTGGAGCGTGTCCACCAAGGTGGACACCTACCGGAGCGTGTATGGCAGAACGTGCTCACCAATCTCGCGCAGCACCAGGTCCATCGGCCGCCCGTTGTCGACCAGGTTGAACATCACGTGCGCCACGCCCTGCGCATGCACGCGCAGCAGGTAGTCACGCAGGCCATCGCGGCCGACCTTCAGGCCCAGCGGCAGCGGCTCGGCTGGCGCCTGCGGATCGGCCTGCAGATCCAGCAGCATCGACTGCACGAACGGCTTGGCTGGCCCACCACGCTGCACCAGCGCCTGCTGCCACAGGCCGATGCGCCCTTCCTGTGCGGCCTCGTCGCGATGATAGGTGGCCCAGCCTTCGGCCTCGCGCGCGATCCACTGCAGGCTCTGCCGCGCGGTACCCACCACCAGCATCGGGATGCGGGTTGCCGGCGCCGGCAGCACGTCGAAGCCACCCGTCGCCTGCAGTACGGCCGTCCGCTCATCGGCCTCCGGTGACAGCGCCGCCCGCAACAAGGTCCAGCGCTCACGGAACGTCGCCGCCCTGCCCTCCAGATCCTCACCGAATGCGGCGAACTCTTCCGGTCGGTCACCCGAACCCAGGCCCAGCACGAAGCGCCCGCCGCTGATCCGGTCCAGGCTCAAGGCCGACTTCGCCACCTGCAGCGGCTGCCGCAATGGCAGCACGATGGCCGCGCTGCCGACCACGATGCGTCCGGTCGCGGCAGCCAGCATGCCCAGCCACAGAAACGGGTCATCCAGCGCGCTTGCTGTCGCGTCCGGACCCTGCGGCACCATCAGTGGTACATCACGCGTCCACAATGCGGCAAAGCCCAGATCATCGGCCAGTCGCGCAATGCGCCGCGCCTCATGCGGATCGGCCAGTCCATGCGCGGCGACAGGCGTCATCAGGCCCAGGCTCAGGCCCTGTTGCGGAAACAAGGCAGCGTAAGCAGGATTGAACTCACTCATGCCGCCAGCTTAGCGTGCAGGCCTGCGGCAACGATGACGCGCCGCCCACTACCGGAAGAACACTGCATGCCGACGATCCGCCCTGCCCACGTCGATGACCTGCCCGCGATCAGTGCGGTGTGCCTGGCTGCGTTCACTGCGGCGGTCGCGCCTTCGCTCAGCGCGGCCGGCATCGCCACCTTCGGCAGTGTCGCCGCTGCCGAAGCGTTCGGCGCGCGCCTGCACGGTGACAACCACATCCTGGTGGCCGAGCAGGACGGTCGCGTCGTCGGCGTGATCGAACTGAAGGAAGGCCGGCATCTTGCGATGCTGTTCGTCGATCCCGCCTGCCAGGGCCAGGGCATCGGCCATGCTTTGTTCGAGGCGGTGCTTCCACAGGTGCGCGAGCCGGTCCTTACCGTGCGCGCCTCGCTCAATGCGGTACCGACCTACCTGCGCTATGGCTTTGCGCTGGACGGTGACGTCGGCGAGTTCAATGGGTTGGTGTATCAGCAGATGGTGCGGGCAGCGGCCTGAAGGCATCCGCCCGGCGTTGCCCGGCAATGCCCGGTGGGCGTCATGCCCTGCAGCACGCCCGTCATGAGCAAACTGAATCAGCGGGCTCCCCGGCGGTTCCTACAATGGCCTGTCACCCTGCCCTTCGAGATGCTGCCGATGCGCGTCGCGCTTTCCGTGTTGCTGCTGGCTTCGGCGCTGAGCGCCTGCACCCCGGCCCCGGTTTCCACCGCCAACTCCGCCGAGGCACCCGCGCCGGCGTCCGCCATCGCCTGGCGCCAGGGCGATGTGGACGATGCCTTCGCCGAAGCCGCCGACAGCGGCAAGCCGGTGCTGCTGTACTGGGGCGCGGTCTGGTGCCCGCCGTGCAACCAGCTCAAGGCCGGCCTGTTCAAGGACCCGGCCTTCATCGCGCTGACCAGCAAATTCGTGCCCGTCTATCTGGATGGCGACGAGGAAGGTGCGCAGGCCTGGGGCGAGCGCTTCGGCGTACGCGGCTATCCGACCCTGATCGTGCTGGACCCACAGCGCAACGAAATCACCCGCGTGGCCGGCGGCAACGACGCCGCCGAACTGACCCGTGCACTGACCGTTGCCGCAGGCCGCCGCAGTGCCGTCGCCGCCACCTTGGCCACCGCGTTGGCAACGCCGGACCGCCTGGCCGCCGAAGACTGGCAGGTGCTGGGCGACTACGGCTGGGAAGTGGACGCCAACCGCCTCGCCGGCGAGCGCAAGAGCCAGGTCGTACTGCGCCAGTTGTCCAAGGCGGCACCGGATGCCGCCCTGCAGCGCCGCTTCGCTCTGCTTGCCTTGGCAACGGCCGAAAAGCCCGATGCCTCACCCACCGAAGTACGCGAGCTGCTGCAGGCGGTGCTGGCGCAACCGGCGGAAGTGCGCCGCAACCGGGAGCTGCTGGGCTATGCGGGCGTGCAACTGGTCAAGCAGGCCAGTGCCGGGCCGGCCACCAGCAACACGCTGGGACAGCAGCTGCTGGTCGCACTGGAGCGCGCAGATGCCGAGCGCGGTGATCGCGCCGACGACGCGTTGTCGCGTGCGCTGACCGAAGTATCGCTGGCCCGCCAGCAGCAGCCGAAGGGTGCACTGCCCGCGGCCCTGGTTGATCGGGTCAAGCAGCGCGTGGCCTCTGCCGATGCCGCCGCCACCGATGCGCATGCGCGCCAGGCCACGATCAGCAGCGCGGTCCATGCGCTGCGCGAGGTTGGCGACGACGCCGGTGCCGAGGCGCTGTTGCTGGCCGAGCTGAAGCGCAGCGAACAGCCGTATTACTACATGCCCGAGCTGGCCGAACTGGCCGAGCAGCGCGGCGATACCGCCGGTGCACTGGAGTGGTTGAAGCGCGCCTACGACGGTGCACAGGGCCCGGCCACCCGCGTGCAG
Organism: Stenotrophomonas sp. YJH_SMC_4; assembly: GCF_059371575.1. NCBI lineage: Bacteria > Pseudomonadati > Pseudomonadota > Gammaproteobacteria > Lysobacterales > Lysobacteraceae > Stenotrophomonas > Stenotrophomonas sp. YJH_SMC_4. The sequence goes on along the minus strand of NZ_JCAFUR010000025.1, from coordinate 31,256 downwards.
TGGGGCGTGCTGTACGTGGAAGGGTTGCTGAAGCTGGCACCGGACGACGCACCGCGCATCGAGCAGGCCACCGCCTCACTGATCGCCGAACTGGAAGCGCAGCCGTCGGGCTACCACCAGCGCACCCGCCAGCGCTTCGAGCGCCTGGCCGGGCAGTTGAAGGCGTGGAGCGGCAAGCACCAGGGTGCGGAGACGCTGGCGCGGCTGCAGCAGCGGATGCAGCAGGCGTGCGGCGAACAGGTTGATGGTGCGTGCAAGGACTGGTTGAGTTGAGTTGATGAAAGCGCTGGCGGCTGGTTCGCCTGCCGGCGCTTTTGTTGATATCGGTTATGGCGGGGGAAGGGGCTGGCCGGGACACGCCGTAAACCCATCCATGGGGGCTCGATGGCGCCATCCATGGCGCCAACGGTCCCGGCCAGCCCCTTCCCCCGCCATCGGACGGTTTCCTGCGAGCGCGGGCAGCACATCAGCGCGCCGGTGAGGTTCGAAAAGCGGGTTCTGGTAGTGTCGGCCGCTGGCCGGCAACCCGACCTTGCCCGCATGCCGGCCAGCCGCCGGCACTACCATGCCGCTCCTGCTCCTGCCTTTGACTCCGTCTCCGCGCAAGCGCAGGGAGCTGTCCTGCAGGGGCTGATGGGTCAGCGCAGGACCGTTGGCGCCATGGATGGCGCCATCGAGCCCCCATGGATGGGTTCACGGCGTGTCCTGCGCTGACCCATCAGCCCCTGCCTACCAGGAAGAATCAAAGCGATGAACGCGCACGCATTTCAATCCCGCCCCTTGACCTCAACCAATGTTGAGGTGCGATAACGATCTCCCCACGGCCAGCCCTCTGGCCTTCCCCACGGAGATTGCTTCGATGTCGTACTCGCTTCCCCCGCTCCCCTACGCCTACGACGCCCTTGAGCCGCATTTCGATGCGCGCACGATGGAGATCCACCACAGCAAGCACCACCAGACCTACGTCAACAACCTCAACGCCGCCATCGAGCAGGCCGGCATCGCCGAGCAGCCGGTCGAGGCGCTGATCGCCAACCTGGATGCCGTGCCCGAGGCCCAGCGTGGCGCGGTCCGCAACAACGGCGGTGGCCACGCCAACCACAGCCTGTTCTGGACCGTGCTCAGCCCCCACGGTGGTGCACCCGATGGTGAGCTGGCCGCCGCCATCGACCGCGATCTTGGCGGCTTCGATGCCTTCAAGGACGCCTTCACCAAGGCGGCGCAGACCCGCTTCGGCAGCGGCTGGGCCTGGCTGACCAGCGATCGCGATGGCCGCCTGCAGGTGGAAAGCAGCGCCAACCAGGACAGCCCGCTGATGGGTGCAGCCGTGGGCCTGTCCGGCAACAGCCCGATCCTCGCACTGGATGTCTGGGAACACGCCTACTACCTGCACTACCAGAACCGTCGCCCGGACTACATCGGTGCGTTCTTCAACATCATCAACTGGGCCGAGGTCGGCCGGCGCTACCGCCAGGCCAGGGCCTCATGAGCGGCGAGACACTGCCGTACGCCGGGCCGTGGGCGGGGGTGTTCCCCGCCCCGGCCCCGGTGCCGTCGGTCGAGATGCCGCCGCGTGCCCTGCGGCGGCTGCTCGGCCACTTTCCTACCGGCGTGGCCATCGTCTGCGCACGCGATGCGCAGGGCAAGCCCATCGGCCTGACCATCAATTCGTTCGTGCCGGTGTCATTGCAGCCGCCCCTGGTGCTGTGGAACCTGGCGTTGCACGCGCAGAGCCTGTCCACCTTCCAGCGCGCCACCCGCTTTGCGATCAGCGTGCTGGCGGCCGACCAGGAAGCGCTGGCCCGGCGCTTTGCCGATCCGCACGTACGCAACCGCTTCGACGGCCTGGCATTGCTGGATGACGATGAGGACGCCCCACCGCGCATCGCCGGTGCGGTCGCCCATCTCACCTGTACCCGCCACGCACAGTGGCCGGTGGGCGATCACCTGCTGCTGGCCGGCCGCATCATCGACGTGCACGAGAACGGCGGCGCGCCGCTGCTGTTCCATCGCGGCCGCTTCCAGCCAGGCCCGGCCGAGCTGCTGGTGGAGGTGCGCTGATGAACATCGAAGCTCTGGAATGCATGCTCGCCGCCGGCAAGGACGGCGCGCTGCTGCGCTTCGGCCTGGGCAAGGGCTGGCTGGATGCCGGCAACCCGGTGCGCGCGGCCACCCATCTGGGCCGTTGCGTGGTGCTTGATCCGCAGTACTCGGCGGCGTGGAAGCTGCTGGGCAAGGCCTGGCTGGCCAGTGGCCAGCCGCAGGCGGCGCGCGAAGCATGGCAACGCGGCCTGAGCGTGGCCGGCAGCAAGGGCGACCAGCAGGCACGCAAGGAAATGCAGGTGTTCCTGCGACGCCTGGACCGCGAGCAGGCGGACCTGGCGAAAGCGGGCTGAGTCGATCAGCCCGCGTTGGCCGATGCCGGTGCGGACATGATGTCCGACATCGGCAGGCGGCGCGGCTTGCTCGGGAACGCGTGACGCAGGATGCGCCAGACCACCTGGCCGAACTGGCGCGGCAGCGAGCCGTTGTTGTAGTGCTGGCCGTAGCGGCGGCAGATGTCCTTCACTTCCTTGGCGATGGCCGCATAGCGGTTGGCCGGCAGGTCCGGGTAGAAGTGGTGCTCGATCTGGTGGCTGAGGTTGCCCGACAGCACGTTGATCAGGAAGCCGCCACTGATGTTGGACGATCCACGCAGCTGGCGCAGGTACCAGTGGCCGCGCGATTCATTGCGCAGGCATTCCTTCGGGAAGGTTTCCGATTCGGCGGTGAAGTGGCCGCAGAAGATGATCACGTAGGTCCAGATGTTGCGCAGGCCGTTGGCCACCATGTTGCCCAGCATCACGGTGAGGAAGAACGGGCCGGCCAGCAGCGGGAAGAACACGTAGTCCTTCAGCACCTGGCGGGCCATTTTCCGCGCCACCGGGCGGGTCTGCATCCACATCGCACGGCCGCTGATACGACCCTTCAGCCAACGGCCCAGCCGCAGGTCCTGCGCGGCCACGCCCCACTGGAACAGCAGCGCGAAGATCGGGGCGATGATCGGCTGCAGCAGGTAGAACGGCTTCCAGCGCTGTTCCGGGAAGATGCGCAGCAGGCCGTAGCCGATGTCATCGTCCATGCCACGCACGTTGGTGTAGGTGTGGTGGCGGAAATTGTGGGTCTTGCGCCAGTTGTCGGCGGTGGCAACGATGTCCCACTCGTAGGTGTTGCCGTTGAGCTTGGGGTCGCCGGTCCAGTCGAACTGGCCATGCATGACGTTGTGGCCCAGCTCCATGTTCTCCAGGATCTTCGACAGCGCCAGCAGCAGCGTGCCGGTGATCGCGGCCGGCCACAGCAGCGGCATCCAGAACAGTGGCGAGAACGCCGCAAGGAACAGCAGGCCACGGCCGCCCACGCCGAACCAGCGCACGGCGGCGGCAACGCGGCGGATGTAGCGGGTATCGGAGGCGCCGAGGCTGCCGATCACACGGTCGCGGATCGCGTCCAGTTCCTCACCGAAGGCATGCATCTCGGCAGTACTCAGGGCACGGTCGGTAGCGCGGGTCATGGCAGGCGTCCTCAGAGATCCAAAGTCAGGTCGGTGGTCGGTGCGCTCACGCAGATCCGCACCGGCTGTGCCGATTCGGACTGCAGGTCGCCGGTGCGCAGATGGCGGGTGGCGCCACTGACGCGATCACAGGTGCAGGTGTTGCAGATGCCCATGCGGCAACCATGCTTGGGCTTGATGCCATGGGCTTCCAGGCTTTCCAGCAGCGAGCGGCCACGCGGCACGCTCAGCTGGCGGCCGCTGCGCGCAAGCGTCAGCGACACCTCGCCTTCGCTGCTGGCATCGCGCAGCGGCGCCGGCGGGGTGAAGGCTTCGGCCTGGAAGCCAGCCACCTGGTGCGCCAGGCGCTCACGCGCGGCAGCAACGAAGCCGTCCGGGCCGCAGGCCAGCACATGGCGCTGCGCCAGCGGCGTGTCATCGCCGGCCACCTGCAGATCATGGGTATCGATTCGCGCGGCCGGCACCTCACCCTCGCGGGTGGTCAGCAGGTGCACGCGCAGGTTCGGATGGGCCGCGGCCAGCGCCTGCAGTTCATCACGGAACTGCAGATGGGCGGCGGTGCGCTCCCAGTAGAACAGGTCCACCGGCGCTGCCAGCGGGCGCTGGCAGGCGTCGCGCAACAGGCTGCGCATCGGCGTGATGCCGCTGCCGGCCGCCAGCAGCAGCACCGGCGCCGCGGCCGGCATATGGAACTCGCCGAAGGCGGCATCGAGGCGGAACAGTTCGCCCGGCTGCGCGTGGTTGACCAGATGCTGGCTGACCCGGCCGCCGTCGATCGCCTTGACGGTGATCGCCAGCTCGCGCCGACCCAGTGCGGTGGGGCTGTAGCTGCGCTGCCACAGGCGTCCTTCAATCTCGACGCCGAGGGTGACGTGCTGGCCGGCACGCATGCCGGCCCAGTGCCGGTTGGTGCGCAGGACCAGCGTCGCCGCGCCCTCGCCGGCCGGCTCACGCCGGACCAGGCGGGCCACCGGCTCACGCAGGGTCCACAGGGGATTGAGCTGGCCCGCCCAGAAATCGAACAGCGACGGCGAGACCCAGCGGTACGGAGAGAACAGGGACGGACGGACGACAGCGCTCATGAGCGAACTATACGGGCGCACATACACCTGTGTATACATGTGTATATTGAACCGGATTGGGTATGATTCAGCCTCGCCCCACCGGAACCCCCATGGCCGCCGCCACCGCCTTGTCGACGCCCGAAGATGCCAACAGCCCGGCCCGCCGTACGGTGAGCCGCGAGGATCTGCTGGCCGCCGCCCTGAAACTGATCGGGCCGCACCGCAGCCTGTCGACGCTCAGCCTGCGCGAAGTGGCACGTGAGGCCGGCATCGCGCCGAACAGCTTCTACCGTCAGTTCCGCGACATGGATGAACTGGCCGTGGCGCTGATCGACGCCGCCGGCCGCTCGCTGCGCACCATCATCGGCGAGGCCCGGCAGCGCGCCACCTCCACCGCCACCAGCGTGGTGCGCGTTTCCGTGGAGACCTTCATGGAACAGCTGCGCGCCGACGACAAGCTGCTGCACGTGCTGCTGCGCGAAGGCGCGGTCGGCTCGGACGACTTCAAGCACGCGGTCGAACGCGAACTGCACTACTTCGAGGAAGAGCTGCAGCACGACCTGGTGCGTCTGGCCGCACTGGATGGCGCCGTACTGCATGCCCCGGAACTGGTGGCCAAGGCCATCACCCGGCTGGTGTTCGCGATGGGCGCCACCGCCATGGACCTGCCGCCGGAGAAGGATCCGGAACTGGTCGAGCAGATCTCCACGATGATCCGCATGATCATCGTCGGCGCCCGCACCCCCGCCGCGTTCCGCCGCGGCTGATCAAGCTCCTCTGGGCCGGATCCCTTTCCGCAGGAAAGGGCTCTGCCCCACACCACCCCGACTCCAGCCTCCCACAGCACCGCCCTGCCGGTGAACCGTGGGCGCCATCACAGAACTGTGTCGCGAGTGCGCAGGTTGGACATCCTGCACGCGCCATTCACTGAGATCTCACGCACGCTGAATTATTCAGACCGCGCGCTCCATTCAGTTTGGTGAGTTATTGAACGGGGTTTGAACCCGGCACGTGCCGCTGCAGTCGTTTCAGATTAATTGCATGGCCCAGGCAAGACCCGATCCGCACAGTGCCGCCTCCGGCCCTGCGGATGCAGGTCCCACCCCAATGAGCTTCAAGGAGAAACACCCATGCGCATGATGCAGTTCACGCCGAAGTTTCCTTCCACGTTTGTCCGTTCGCGGTTGGGTCTGGCCGTAGCCAGCTCATTGATGCTCGCCGCCATGGGCACCGCAAATGCTGTCGACGTCGGCCCAGGCCAGACCGTCACCATTACCCCAGGAAGTGCCTTCGAGGGACAGAATCTCTCCGTCCATGGAGGAACCGCCAATGTTCTGGGCGCCCGCATGGGCGCACTGGACTCGTTCTCTGCAGGCGGCACACACCAGACAATCATCAACGCAGATGGTGCTGGCTTCACGTCAACCACAGGCAATTTCGTACGGAGCTCAACAGCGGTCTTCCGCAATTCGGTGCTGAGCGCCACAACCGGCCCGGCCCTTGGTTTGGCACGATCAGGCGCTGTCGATGGCAATGGACGCCCCTACCCCAGAGTGTCGTTGATCGACAGCTCGCTCACTTCCACACGCATCGGACTGCAGGTGCTCGCCGGCGGCTACGCTGATGTAGACGGTTCGACCATTTCCGGCGGTACGTATGGGGTCTCTGTCGGTGCGGGCTCCGTTTCGCTGCGCAATGGCTCGACGGTCAACGGAGCCACAGCTGGAATCCTGATCATCTCGAGCCCAACCATCGAAGAGAATCTCGCCGACTGGGGCGTGATGGTTGATGGTTCACACGTCGAAGCAAGCAACGGCAGCGCCATTCTGTTCGGCGCTCATCTGCCTTCTGTATCCCGCCCGGATACGCTGTTGATACAGAATGATGCGACTCTGGTGGGGAGCAACGGCGTCATCATCTCTACCCGCGACAACGCCCACTTCGACCTCACCGCCCGCACCTCCACGCTCAAGGGCGACATCACCATTGCCGATACCGCCAGCGGCACGCTGCGCTTCCTCGACGGCCTCGACCTCACCGGCCGCATCCTCGGCCCGGCCGACGTCATCGTCGACCAGGGCGGTCGCTGGACGCTGTCCGGCGACAGCAACACCGGCAACCTCACCCTGGGTGCAGGCAGCAACATCTTCCTCGGTGCAGCGGGTACCGCGGCCTATCCGCAGCTGACCGTCAACGGCAACTACAGCGGCAATGGCGGCACCCTGCACTTCAACACCGTGCTGGCCGGCGACGGCGCAGCGAGTTCGCGCATGCACGTGACCGGTGATACCAGCGGTACCACCCAGGTCACCGTCAACAACATTGCCGGTGCTGGCGCGCAGACCGTCAACGGCATTCCGCTGGTGCAGGTGGACGGTGCCAGCAATGGCAGATTCACCCTGCAGGGCCGCGCCATCGGCGGCATGTACGAGTATTTCCTGCACAAGGGATCGCCGGGCGCCGCCAACGGCAACTGGTACCTGACCTCGGCCTACACCGGCAATCCGTGCGATATCAATCCGTCGCTGCCGGAGTGCACGCCGGTGGATCCAGTGGATCCGGTCGACCCTGTGGACCCGGTCGATCCCACCGATCCGGTCGATCCGGTCCCCGTGCTGCGTCCGGAGCCGGGCGCGTACCTGGCCAACCAGGCCGCGGCCGTGCAGATGTTCCAGCTACGCCGCCATGACCGCGGCGAGCCCGGCTTCGACCGCGCCCGCATCGGTACCTGGGTGCGCGCCGGGCGTGACCAGCTGCAGGCCAACGTGGCCGGCCAGGTCGACGCCCGTACCCACATCAATACCCTGCAGCTGGGCAGCGATGTCTGGCGCTGGGGCGATGGCCGCGGCCAGGTCGGCGTGATGCTCGGCACCGGCGAGGCGACCACACAGGCGGTGTCGACGCTGAGCGGTTATGGCACCCGCGGCAAGGTCAAGGGCAAGTCGGCCGGTGTCTACCTGGGCTGGGTGCAGGATGCACAGAGCAGTGCCGGCCTGTATGTGGACGGCTGGCTGCAGGCGGCGCGCTTCGACAACGAAGTGCAGGGCGAAGGCATCGCCCGCGAGACCTACGACTCCAGGACCCGCAGTGCATCGCTGGAAGCCGGTTATGCCTGGGCCATCCGCAGCACTGAGGCCAGCACGCTGTACCTGCAGCCGCAGGCGCAGCTGACCTGGACCGACTACGACGGTGACAGTCTGGTCGAAAACAATGGCACCACGGTCGAGGATGGTCGCGGCGGCGGCCTCAACAGCCGCCTCGGCCTGCGCCTGTTTGGCCAGAGCACGCTGCAGGGCAACCGCGTGCAGCCGTTCCTTGCGGCGAACTGGCTGCGTGGCCAGCGCGATGAGGCCATGCGCTTCAACAGCGAGTCGTTGAGCGCGAAGACGCCGGAGAACCGCTACGAAGTGCAGGCCGGTGCCCAGCTGCAGCTGGGCCAACGTTGGAGCGCATGGGGTGACCTGCGTGTGCAGCGCGGTGACAGCGGCTACCGCAACCATGGTGCCCAGGTGGGCCTGCGCGCCGCCTGGTAAGGCCAACGCCGCCCCGGGCCCAGGCCTGGGGCGGAATTCCTTTAGTCCCCTCGCACCCTGCCGGGCATGACATCCGGCAGGGTTCTGGCGCTTACTTGTAATGTTATAACACTGTCGTCCGCGATGTTCTGATCCCGCTTTCGGCTTCGTGATTGCACTGACTTATTTATATAGCATTTGCTATATCTATAACCCTCTGCTTTCATACCCGTCGACCAGGTCGCCCTCGCCGCCTTTCCTCTCCCAAGGACGACGCCCTCATGCCCATTGCCACCCCCCTCTTCCATCGGCTGCCCATGGCCGCCGCCATCGCCCTGACCCTGCCACTGCCCGTACTCGCCGCCACACCGAAGCCGACCGATCTGGACCGCGTGCAGGTCAAGGTCAGCACCGCCACCCGCAGCGAACGCCTGCTGTCGGACGTGCCGATCCGCACCGAAGTGCTGCGCAAGGAAGACATCGCGCTGCGCGCGGCCACCGACTTCTCGCGCGCCGCAGAGCTGATCAACGGCCTGCGCGTGGAAAGCAACTGCCAGAACTGCAATACCAGCGAAGTACAGCTGCTGGGCCTGCCCGGTGCCTACAACCAGCTGTTGTTCGATGGCATCCCGCTGCTGTCCACGCTGGGCAGCGTGTACGGCCTGGAACAGATCCCGGCCGGGTTCGTCGACCGCATCGAAGTGGTCAAGGGCGGTGGTTCGGCGCTGTATGGCCCGGGTGCGGTTGCCGGTGTGATCAACCTCATTCCGCCGCTGCCGGCGCGCAGCGGTGGGCATGTGCAGGCCGGCGTGGATGTCCTGAAAGGCACGCCGCAGAAGAACGCCGACGTGCGGCTGGACCTGGTGGCCAAGGAAGCAGACGCCGGCCTGTCGGTGATTGCCCAGCGCAACTGGAACAGCGGCATCGACTACAACGGTGACGGCTACACCGAAATCACACGCAAGAACCTCAAGGTCGGCGGGCTGCAGGCCTGGTACGCCCCCACGCCGGGCACGCGGCTGCGCCTGGACCTGCAGGTGACCGATGAAACCCGGCGTGGCGGCAACCGCTTGGACCAGCCGGAATACCTGGCCAACATCGCCGAATCGCTGGATACGAAATACCGCCGCGGCAGCGTGTCGTGGGACCAGGAAATCAATGCCGACGTCGATTTCCGCCTGGCCTACGCCTTCGCCGACATTGACCGCGACAGCTTCTATGGCGGTCTGGGCGACGTAGTCACCGATCCGTCCGCGCCGGGCTATGACCCGTCGCAGCTGGACCCGAACGTGGCCGGCAGCGCGGCCTCGCGTTCGTGGCGCCAGTACGGCCGCACCCACAACCCGCTGCACTACATCGACAGCCAGTTGAACTGGCGGTTGGGTGCGCACGCGCTGGCCTTCGGCGTGCAGTACAAGCACGAGGTGCTGCGCGACGACAACCGCACCGGTGACGGGCAGCGTCTTGCGGTACTGGAGGATGCGACCTTCCACAACCTGGGCGCCTTCATCCAGGACGAGTGGAGCCTGCGCGACAACGTCGACCTGGTGCTGGGTGCGCGCGTGGACAAGAGTTCGGAGCTGGACAGCGCGGTGTTCTCGCCGCGCATCGCGCTGGCCTGGCAGGCCACGCCCAACCTGAAGTGGCGTGCCGGCATCGCCACCGGCTTCCGTGCTCCCGAGATCTTCGTCGAGGACGTGCATGTCGACACGCTGGGTGGCGAACAGGTGCGCGTGCGCAACACCGACGGCCTGAAGGAAGAGCGCGCGTTGACCACCCTGTTCGGCTTCGACTGGCGCTCGGACCCGGCCAATCCGGTGTGGAGCTGGGATGCCACGGCCTCCTATGCACGCATCCGCGACACCTTCGCGCTGGGCGAGATCCAGCGTGGCGATGACGGACAGCTGAGCCAGCTGCGCTACAACGCCTCCGGCTCCAACGTGCTGGGCGCGGAAACCAACCTCGGCTGGCAGCCGTCGCCGCAGTGGCGCCTGACCGCCGGTGCCTCGTGGTACCGCTCACGCTTCCGCGAACCGCAGCGCATCTTCGACGACACCGGCGATGGCGGCGACACCGTGATCGAAAGCCGCGACTACCTGAAGACCCCGCGCTGGACCGGCCTGGCCCAGCTCAGCTGGATGCCCGCCGAGCCGTGGGAAACCTTCGTCGCGCTGCGCCACACCGGCCCGATGGCGGTGCTGAACAACCGGCTGGGCGAGCTGCACCGTACGCGCTCGTTCCTGGTCACCGATCTTGGTGCGCGCTGGCACCGGCATCTGGGCGCGCAGGCGCAGCAGGAAGTGTCGGTAGCCGCAGGCGTCAAGAACGTGTTCGATCAGCGCCAGAAGGATCTGGAGATGGGCGCGCTGCGTGACAGCGACTATGTCTACGGGCCGCGCTTCGCGCGTTCGTGGTACGTCAACCTGCGCTATGCGTTCTGAAGCACTGCGAGCGCTGTTGCTGGCCTGTGCCGCGCTGCTGGCCGCACCGGCGGTGGCTGCGGACCTGCACGCACAGGTTTCGGCCTCGCTGATGCGGCCGGAACAGCGCTCGCTGCGACCGATGCAGTGGACGCCGCCGCCGAAACTGGTGGCGCTGTACTTCGGCGCCGACTGGTGTGCACCGTGCCATGCCTTCGTACCCACGCTGCGCAGCGTGCGCGACGCGTTGCGCGAGGCCGGCGCCGATACCGAAGTGGTGTACGTCAGCCTGGATGAGAGCGACGCTGCATTGCGCCGCTACATGCACACGCAGGACATGCCGTGGCCGGTACTGGACCCACGCCGCGCCGCGCGCATGCCGGCGCTGCAGGCAATGGCCGGGCTGGCACCGCCGAATCTGGTACTGATCAATGCCGACGGCACGGTGCTGGCCAATGGCTGGCAAGGCCGGCGCTATGAAGGCCTGCAGCCGGTGTTGAAGGAATGGACGAAACGGGCGTGCGCGCAGGAACAGGCACGCTGCCCGCCTGGATTGTAGGGTCGCGCGAAATGCCGCCGGGCATGGCCCGGCGCTACCGTTACGGCGCCCCGCCCTCGGCCTTGCGCACGAACGCTTCGAACAACGCCAGCGTCTGCTCGCTCACATGGTGCTCGATGCCCTCGGCATCGCGCCGCGCGGTATCCGCGTCCACGCCCAGCGCCAGCAGGAAACGCTCCACGGTCTGATGACGCTGGCGGCTGGCATGGGCCAGCGCCTCGCCTTCCGGGGTCAGGAACACGCCGCGGTACGGCCGCTGCACCACCCAGCCATCGCGGGCCAGGCGCCGCAGCATCTTCGCCACGGTGGGCTGGGCCACGCCCAGGCGGGTGGCGATGTCGACCTGGCGGGCCTCGCCGCCGTCGGCCAGCAGGTCCGAGATCAGCTCGACATAGTCCTCCACCAGCTCCATCCGGTGCGCCTCGCGCACTTGCCGGAAGCTCTCGACCTGGCGCTCGGCCTCGATCAAGGGGGTGCTTTTCAGCGATGTCGAATCGTCGGTCTTGCCCACGCCTGCGCCTGTCCTTCCGGGGTGATCCGGTGTTGAACCTGAATTCTGGACCAGTAACGCGATAAAGACGATTGTTTCACATTGCTAATGACTATAGCCGGAGCTATATTCGGACCCATGAACACCCTGGCACCCCGCGACCCTTCGGCCTCCACTCCGGCCAGCCTGGGCGCGCTCAACGCCTCGGTGGCGGTGCCCGACAAGGGCCATTGGTGGTTCCGCCTGCTGGCCTTCCTCGGCCCCGGCTACATGATCTCGGTCGGCTACATGGATCCGGGCAACTGGGCCACCGACCTGGCCGGCGGGTCGCGCTTCGGCTACCTGCTGCTGTCGGTCATCCTCATTTCCAACCTGATGGCGGTGATCCTGCAGGCGCTGTCGGCGCGGCTCGGCATCGCCACCGGCATGGACCTGGCCCAGGCCTGCCGCGCGCGTTACCCGAAGCCGGTGAACCTGGCGCTGTGGGCGCTGTGCGAGGCGGCGATCATCGCCTGCGACCTGGCCGAAGTGATCGGCACCGCGATCGCATTGAAGCTGCTGTTCGACCTGCCACTGCTGTGGGGCGCGGTGATCACCGCCCTGGACACGCTGCTGGTACTGCTGCTGATGAACCGCGGCTTCCGTGCGCTGGAAGCCTTCGTGATCGCGCTGCTGATGGTGATCTTCGGCTGCTTCATGGTGCAGATCGCGCTGGCCGCACCGCCGGTGATGGACGTGCTGGGCGGATTCATTCCGCGCGCGCAGGTGGTGACTGATCCGCACGCGCTGTATATCGCGATCGGCATCATTGGTGCCACGGTGATGCCACACAACCTGTACCTGCATTCGTCCATCGTGCAGACCCGCGCCTACCCGCGCACCGATGAGGGCCGTCGCAGCGCGCTGCGCTGGGCGGTGACCGACAGTACCCTTGCGCTGACCCTCGCATTGTTCATCAACGCCAGCATCCTGATCCTGGCGGCGGCGGTGTTCCATGCCAATGGCCGATTTGATGTGGAAGACATCGAACAGGCCCACCAGCTGCTGGCGCCGATGCTGGGGGTGGGCGCGGCGGCGACGTTGTTCGCAGTGGCCCTGCTGGCGTCGGGCTTGAATTCGACAGTAACCGCCACGCTGGCCGGCCAGATCGTGATGGAAGGTTTCCTGCACCTGCGCCTGCCGCCGTGGCTGCGGCGGCTGATCACGCGCGCACTGGCAATCATTCCGGTGGTGGTGGTGATCATGCTGTTCGGCGACCAGGGCGCGGTAAAGCTGCTGGTGCTGAGCCAGGTGGTGCTGTCGATGCAGCTGCCGTTCGCGATCATCCCACTGGTGCGGATCGTAACCGACAAGATGACGATGGGCGCGTTGGTCGCACCGCGCTGGCTGGGTGCGATTGCCTGGGTGATCGCGCTGGTGATCGTGGTATTGAACGTGAAGCTGCTGGTGGATACCTTCAGCGGCGGGTGATGCCAGATCCAGGGGTTGGACCCGGTAGATCCACGCCATGCGTGGATGCCTTTACACGATGCGGGGCCGGAGCCCTTGCCTCTGGCAAGGGATCCGACCCCACCATCTCCACGCTACAGATGCAACGCGATCGCGGCCTCGATCTGTTGCGGCGACTGGAACCCCGCCAGGCGCGTACGTTCGTCACCGTCACGGAACAGCGACAGCGTCGGCGTCTGCCGCAGCCCCAGCTCCCTGAAGAACGCCTCACCCAGCACTTCCAGCTGCACGCGCAGCAGGGTCGTGCCCTGCCCCGCCACGCTGTTGGCCACCCGGTGCAACGACATCTCCAGCATCCGGCACCCCGGGCACTGGTCCTTGTGGAAATCCACCAGCACCCGCGGGTGTTCGGCCAGCAGCTGCTGGAACTGCTCAGGCGTGGTGGCGTCGATGATCTGCATCGGTGTTGCTCCAATAGTGGGCCAGGACCGCGTCGGTCCAGGCCTCGATGGCCCCGGCATGGCGTTGGCCATGCGGCATCTGTTCGATTTCCAGCGGCGGATAGTCGCTGCGGAAGTAGCGGATCAGGCGGTGCACGGCGCCGCAGTAGTACTCCTGCCCCCACTGCGTTTCGCCGGTGCCGAACACCGCCAGCTGCCGCGGCCGCTCGCCGCGTTCGGCAATACCTGCCACCCACGCCTTCATCTCCGACGGCGTGCGGCCGGCGTTGTCAGTCCAGCAGCCCAGCAGCACCAGGTCGGCCTCGTCGGCCGCCAGTGGCGGCGCCTGGCGCAGGTCGTCGGCCTCCTGCCAGTGCACCGCATGGCCGGCGGCGCGGCAGCGCTCGACGATCTGCCGGCCGAGTTCGCGGGTGTTTCCGCTCAACGAGGCGACCACCACCAGGATGCTCAGCGCGGCGCTGGGCTCAGAGGTCGTCGAAGCCGTTGTCGACGTTGGTCTTCTTGTAACTTGCATTGCGCATCTCGAAGAAGTCGGTCTTGGTTTCAGTGAAGTTGTCGGCGTAGGCCTTGATCCACGGCATCACGTTGTCGGTGGTGTCGCTGTACAGGCGCTCGATGCCGAGCATGCCGGCCATCTTGTTGGCTCGGTACTTCACGTAACGCACCATTTCGTCCACGTCGATGCCGTCGATGCGATCCAGCACCTCCGACGACCACTGCGTCTCCAGCTCGATGGCATGCTCGAACGACTGGTGCACATAGGCAGTCAACTCGTTGGTCTGCAGCTCCGGGTTCTCGCCGATGATGGCGCGGATCAGCTCGCTGATGAACTTGGTATGCGCCAGCTCGTCGCGGTTGATGAAGCTGATGATCTTGCCGGTGCCGTTCATGCGATTCTGCCGCACCATGTTGTAGAAGTACGCGAACCCGGAATAGAAATTGATGCCCTCCAGGATGGACGACTGGATCAACGACTTCAGCAGGGTCTCGGCGGTCTTCTCGCGCATGAAGTCGTCATACGCGCCCATGATCGGTGCATTGCGCTTGATGATGGTCGGGTGGGTGCGGGCGATCTCGAAGATGCGGTTCTGGTTCGGCAGGTCGGTGATCGAGGCCAGCACGTAGCTGTAGCTCTCGTTGTGGATCACTTCCTGCTGCCCGATGATCGCCGCATTGGCGTGCGCGGCCGGGTCGGTGATGTACTCCGCGACGTTGTAGATGAAGCGCGTCTGCGGTGAATCCAGCGTGGCCAGCAGGCCGATGATCGAGTCGTAGGCGTTCTTCTCGCGCGCGTTCAGCTCACCGTACTGGCGAGCGTCCAGCTTCATGTCGACCTCGTCGGGAATCCAGAAGTTGGTGGACAGTTCCTTGTAGGCCCGATAGAACGACGGATAAGGAATGTCGTTCCAGTTGAGGATGCCGCTGGTCTGGCCGTTGATGATGCCGGTACTGCGGTTGGGATGGCGAGGTTCGAGGATCTTGATGCGGTCGAGGGGAGTTGCCATGGTTTTCTGCCTTCGTTCTCTTTCTATCGTGTTGCCGGCCAGCGGCCGGCACTACCGAAGATCACGGGGTTGCCGGGCAGCGGCCGGCATTGCCGTAGATCGCGGGGTTGCCGGGCAGCGGCCGGCATTGCCGTGGGTCGCCGGCGATCAGCTGGAGCACCATTCGCATTCGCTGATGTCGATGTCGTTGGAGCGCACGTAGTAGGTGGTCTTCAGGCCCTCGCGCCAGGCGCTCAGGTGCAGCTCCAGCAACGTGCTGGCGCGGATGGTGCTGGGCACGTACAGGTTGAAGCTGATCGACTGGTCGACATGGCGCTGGCGGCGCGCGTTCTGGCGCACGCTGGCGAACTGGTCGACCTTGTAGGCACCCTTCCCGTAGTACGGCCAGGTTTCCAGCGACAGGCCCGGCGCCGCCACCGGCCGCCGGAAGTCCTTCTTTTCCTCGTAGTAGAACGCGCTGTAGATCGGGTCGATCGAGGCCGTGGAGCCTGCAATCTGCGCGGTGCTCATGTTCGGCGCCACCGCCAGCAGCCAGCCGTTGCGCAGGCCGTGCGTGGCCACTTCGTGGGCCAGGCTGTCCCACGCGGCGCCACTGTAGTCGCGGTCACGGAAGTAACGCCCGTTGTGCCAGTCACTACCCGCGAACATCGGGTAGCTGCCCTTCTCCTTCGCCAGCTGCGCGCTGGCCTGGATGGTCAGGAAATTGATGCGTTCGTAGAGCCGGTCGGCCAACGCCTCGGCATCCGGTGATTCCCATTGGATTGCCTGCTGCGCCAGCAGGTGGTGCCAACCGAACGTGCCCAGGCCGATGGCGCGATACTTGCGATTGGTGATCGTGGCCTGCCGCACCGGCAACGCATTGAGGTCGATCACGTTGTCGAGCATGCGCACCTGGATCGGGATCAGGCGCTCCAGCACATCGGTGGCCAGCAGGTCATCCGGTGCGCTGATCGCCCGGCCGAGGTTGATCGAGGACAGGTTGCAGACCACGAAATCGCCGGCACGGCGTGTGGTGACGATCTGGTCGCCGCTGACGATCTCCTGGATCATCCGCGTCGGGCTCATGTTCTGCAGGATCTCGGTGCACAGGTTGCTTGAATAGATCATGCCCGCGTGCTTGTTCGGGTTCCGGCGGTTGACCTCGTCGCGGTAGAACAGGAACGGGTTGCCGGTCTCCAGCTGGCTGAGCATGATCCGCTTGAACAGATCGATGGCCTTCACCGTGCGGCGGCTGATGCGCTCGTCGGCCACCAGTTCGGCGTAGCGGTCGCGGAAGCTGCCCGCGCCGCGCGTCTCGTCGTAGAAGTCCTGCAGGTACCAGCCCTTGGCCTGCTTCACCTCGTGCGGGTCGAACAGGTACCAGTCGGCGCGGCGCTCCACCGCCTCCATGAACAGGTCGGGCACGCACACCGAGGTGAACACATCGTGCGCGCGCAGGCGCTGGTCGCCGTTGTTGAGGCGCAGGTCCATGAACGCTTCGATGTCGCGGTGCCAGATGTCCAGGTACACCGCCACCGCGCCCTTGCGCTGGCCAAGCTGATCGACCGACACCGCGGTGTTGTTGAGCTGCTTGATCCACGGCACCACGCCGCCAGAGGAATTGGCCACGCCACGGATCGGCGCGCCGCTGCTGCGCACATAGCCCAGGTATGCGCCAACGCCGCCGCCATGCTTGGACACACGGGCGATATCGGTGTTGGAGTCATAGATGCCCTGCAGGCTGTCATCCACCGTGTCGATGAAGCAACTGGACAGTTGCCCACCCACCTTGCCGGCATTGGCCAACGTTGGTGTGGCGACCGTCATGTACAGGTTGGACAGCGCCCAATACGCCTCGCCGACCAGCTGCATGCGCCGCTCACGCGGTTTTTCTTCCTGCATGAGGTACAGCGCGATGGTCAGCCAACGCTCCTGCGGCAGCTCGTAGACCTCGCGGCTGCGATCGCTGGCCAGATAGCGCGTGGCCAGCAGGTACAGGCCGTTGTAGGCGAACAGTCGGTCGCGCTCCGGATCGATCATCTCGCCGGCCTGCTGCAATTCTTCCTTCGAGTAGCAGCGCAGGATGTCGTTGCTGTAGATGCCGCGGTCGGCCAGGCTTTCCTGCAGGCCCACGTAGGAGCCGTACTTCAGGCCGACATCGTAGAAGCGGTTGCGGCTGGCGCGCTTGTACAGGCGGCGCAGGTAGATGCGCGCGGCAAACTGTTCCCACTCGGGTGCGACCAGGTCCACCCGCGACTCGGCCTCGCGGATCAGCAGATCGACCAGGTCATCGGCGCTGAGGCTGGGCTTGCGCTCGACCATCGCCTGCACCACGCGGCGGTAGTCGCTCACGTCCAGCTGCGGGAACTCGGCATGCACGGCGTCGATGCTGCGCTGCAGGCGTTCGGCCTCGAACGGCAGGCGGCGGTTGCCGGCCTCCTTGGTGATCCAGGTCGGCACGCGCTCGCCACCGGCGCGCAAGGCGTCGCCAGCGCCGGCCAGATCGGCCACGCGGAAGGTACTGTCGGTCATGGTGGTGAAACTCCAGGCTCGCGCGCGCGTTGGCGGTCGATGCCATGGCGGCCCTGAACGCGATACCGGCGCACGGGGCGAACGGGTGGGATTGCCAGGGCACGGGAACGTAGGTCGTCGGCATCTGCCTGCGCCTGCGGCCGGTATCCGGGCCGTGGGGGCGACCTGCGTCCGCACGATGGCGGCCGCGTCGACACGGCGAGCCTCAGGGGCGGGCCGCGGGACGTTTGCTGCATGTCCGGCGGCGGCGGCTGACCGGGAGTGACGGCCACAACATAGTGGGGATATCCGAACTCGTCAACACAAGATGCGGTAATCAATACATGTCGCGACGATCAGTCGCAGGATGCCGTGTTGCACCTGCGGCGCCTTGTCGACAGCGCCTGCGTCCCCAGTTCGGTACAACATCAACTTTCCCCGGAACACCGCCCATGCGCGCTGCCCAGTACCCCTCCTTCGGCAACCCGGCCGACGTCCTTGCCATTGCCGATGCGCCGCTGCCCGAGCCCGGCCCCGGCGAGGTGCGCATCCGCACCGTGCTGGCCTCGATCCACAACCACGATCTGCTGACCGTGCGCGGCCTGTACGGCTACAAGCCGACCCTGCCGGCGATCGGTGGCAGTGAAGCACTGGGCGTGATCGATGCACTCGGCGATGGCGTCGACGGCCTGCAGGTCGGCCAGCGGGTGGCCGCTGCCTCGGTGCACGGCACCTGGGCCGAAGCGTTCATTGCGCCGGCACGCATGGTGATTCCGATGCCGGAGGCGATCCCGGACGAAATGGCCGCGCAGCTGATTGCCATGCCGCTGAGCGCGCTGATGCTGCTGGAGTTCCTGCACGTCGAGCCGGGCCAGTGGATCGTGCAGAACACCGCCAACGGCGCGGTGGGCAAGTCGCTGGCGATGCTGGCGCGGGCGCGTGGCGTGCTTGTGGCCAACCTGGTGCGCAATGCCGATGCAGTCGCGCAGTTGCAGGCGCTGGGCATCGATCATGTATTCGACACCTCGGTGGACGGCTGGAAGGATCGCGTGCGTGAAGCGACCGGCGAAGCACAGGCCGCGGCCGCGGTGGATTCCATCGGCGGCGACGCCAGCGGTGACCTGGTCGACCTGCTCGGCCACCACGGCACGCTGGTGTCGTTCGGTGTGATGAGCGGCGAACCGATGCGCATTCCCGCCGGCGGCCTGATCTACAAGGAAGCCACGGTGAAGGGTTTCTGGGGCAGCAAGGTCAGCCAGGCGATGGCGGTGGAGGACAAGCGCCGGCTGGTCGGCGAACTGCTGAAGCGTGCGGCGAGCGGCGAACTGACCCTGCCGGTGGAGCAGATCTTCGCACTGGACGACATCGCCCAGGCAGCGAAGGCTGGCGCCGGTTCGGGACGCAATGGCAAGGTGCTGCTGCGGCCTTGATGCCTCAGCGGATTGCGCTGCACCGGTAATGGCGCTGTCCCGGTAATGGCGCTGTCCCGGTAGAGTCGACTGTCAGTCGACTCTCGCGCGTAGCGTGGGGGGATAAGGCTTCTTTCCACAGGGAAAGGGCTGTGACCCTGCAGGGTGTGCGGACCAACGGTCCGCACCCACCAAAGATCGGTCCCGCACCCACCGAGTGGGTCTGCTCCAACGGAGGCACCGACTTTCGTTAAGAACCTGTGATGTATAACTGAATGCGCTTTCGTCATTGGAAGGCGCACGTGCCTGCGTGCGGTACTGACGGCTCCTCCCCCGTTCGGCGTTGTCGCTTCCATGTACCGCACCACCCTGAACCTGCTTGCCGGCGCGATCGCGCTGGGCCTCACCGCCGGCGCTGCCGGCGCCGCTGAATCCGCCGATACCGGCAAGGACAGCACCACCCTCGGCACCGTGCTGGTGACCGGCTCCAACATCAAGCGCAGCGATACCGCCGGGCCGAATCCGGTGCAGATCGTCAGCCGCGAACAGATCGAGCAGACCGGCCGCTCCACCCTCACCGACGTGCTGCGCAACCTGTCGGCCAATGCCGGCAACAGCTTCGACGAACAGTACACCGGCAGCTTCGCCGCCGGCTCGGCCTCGATCGGCCTGCGTGGCCTGTCTCCGAAGAACACGCTGGTGCTGGTCAACGGCTACCGCGTCTCCAACTTCGGTTTCGCGCTCAACACCCAGGACACCTTCGTCGACCTCAACGCGCTGCCGATCAGCGCAGTGGAACGCATCGAAGTGCTGAAGGATGGCGCCTCGGCGGTGTACGGTTCCGATGCCATCGCCGGCGTCATCAACATCATCCTGCGCAAGAACTTCCAGGGCGTGGAAGTCGGCGGCGGCTTCGGTACCGCCACCCAGGGCGGCCTGAACGAGCGCAAGGCCAGCCTGCTGGCTGGCTTCGGTGACCTTGAACAGCAGGGCTGGAACGTGCTGTTCGGGCTGGACCTGCTCAAGCGTGATCGCCTCGACGCCGACCAGCGTGCCTACACCCGCAGCGGCGATTTCCGCGACAAGCCCGGCGGTCGCCTGGCCGGTTGGTCCACCGCCGGTGGCAACTGGCTGTCCAACCCGCGCGCACCGCAACCGTTCGCCAACTGCCCGGATGGCAGCCAGCTGCGCCCGTACAGCGATTTCGGCAGCACCCTGCCCGGCCAGGCCTGCGCCTTCAACGCCCAGCCGTTCAAAACCCTGCAGCCCGGCGCCGAGCGCCTGCAGGCGTCGTTGAGCGCGACCTACCGCTTCAACGACAGCGTCGAAGCCTTCGCCGACGTACTGTACAGCCACAACAAGGCCGACCAGATCTTCAGCGCGCCGCTGACCGTCGGCCCCGGCCTGCGCGCGTACAACCCGGCCACCGGCACCCTGATCGACGTGCCGGCGGTGCTGCCGGTCGGCCACCCGAACAACCCGGGCAGCGCGCCGCTGCCGTTCGAGTACACCTTCTTCGATCTCGGCCCGCGCCTGAAGGACAACACGCAGGTGTTCTACCGTGCGCTGGCCGGCGTGCGTGGCAGCGGCGAGCGATGGGACTGGGAAGTGGCGGCGCTGACCTCGCAGAGCGCGCAGCGCGAATACGTCGACAACTTCGTCAACCGCTACGCGTTCGAGCAGATCCTGCGCGATGGCAGCTACAACTTCCTCAACCCGTCCAGCACGCCGGGCGCGCTGGATGCACTGCGCCTGCAGACCAAGCGTCCGGGCTGGTACAAGCTGCATTCGTTGAACGTGAAGGCCTCGACCTCGCTGTGGGAGCTGCCGGCCGGTGCGGTCGGCTTCGCCTGGGGTGCCGAGTTCCGCAAGGAATCACTGGACGCGCGCACCAGTGCGCAGGTGTTGTCGGGCACCGAACTGCGCCCGGCCATCAACGTGGTCAACGGCGAGCGCCAGGTCAGCGCCGCCTACGCCGAACTGAGCGTGCCGCTGCACCGCACGCTGGAGCTGCAGGTGGCCGGTCGTGGCGACCACTATGACGACTTCGGCAACGCGTTCTCGCCGAAGGTGGCGCTGCGCTGGCAGCCGTTGGACAGCCTGCTGCTGCGCGGTTCGTTCTCGCGTGGCTTCCGTGCACCGTCGCTGCCGGAGATCGCGCCGGGCCAGACCGTCAGCTATGGCTCGGTGATCGATCCGCTGGATCCGCTGCAGCCCGGTGGCAGCCGTGGCGTGACCAACATCCGCACCGGCAATCCGGACCTGAAGGCCGAACGCTCGCGCAACTTCAACGTGGGCGCGGTGTGGTCGCCCGATGGCGATACCAGCATCGGCCTGGACTGGTACCGCATCGAGCAGGACAACCTGGTCAAGCCGGACAGCGCGCAGTTCATCGTCGACAACCCGACGCTGTTCCCCGGCCGCGTGCAGCGTGATGCACAGGGACGCATCCAGTTCATCACCAACCAGTATGCCAACCAGGGCGAACTGACCACCTCGGGCCTGGACCTGGAAGCCAACCGCACCTTCCGCACCGAAGGCTGGGGCAACTTCACCGTGGCCGGCAGCTGGACCCATCTGCTCAGCTTCAAGCAGCCGCTGGTGGCCGGTCAGGCACCGTATGAAGGGGCCGGCAACAACCGCCAC
The DNA here is from genome assembly GCF_059371575.1 of Stenotrophomonas sp. YJH_SMC_4. Classification (NCBI taxonomy): domain Bacteria; kingdom Pseudomonadati; phylum Pseudomonadota; class Gammaproteobacteria; order Lysobacterales; family Lysobacteraceae; genus Stenotrophomonas; species Stenotrophomonas sp. YJH_SMC_4. The sequence continues at coordinate 9,701 of NZ_JCAFUR010000025.1, read as the reverse complement.
GGCGCACTGCCGCGCACCCGCGGCACTACGTCGCTGAACTGGGCAGTGGGCGACTGGAGCAGCACGCTGAGCCTGCAGTACGTGAGCGGCTATGACCAGCGCGTGGCGACAGCGACCAGCAACCCCGGCCTGCGTGATCGCATCAAGCCGTATCACCAGCTGGACCTGTACGTGGCGTACGAAGGGATTCCCAACACCACGCTGTCGCTGTCGGTGCTGAACCTGACCGACAAGGACCCGCCGTTCGACCCGGCCGGTGGCTCCAATGGTTTCGACATCAGCCAGTACAACCTGCGCGGGCAGTTCATTTCGCTGGGGGCGCGCTACCGGTTCTGATGCGCCACCTGCAGAGCCGAGCATGGGCTCGGCTCTGCAGGGGTGTGCGGACCAACGGTCCGCACCCACCGCATCACCGGCTCAGGTGCAGGAACTGCAGGTGCCGTTCGTACTGGCTGATGATGTCGTTGATGATCTGCTTGCGGCTGTAGCCCACCAGGTCGTAGTCCTGGCTGCCTTCGAACAGATGCACTTCAGCGCGGTAGTAGCGCTGGTTGCGCAGCTGCTGGGCGGCGAACGACGGGGTCAGGTAGCCACTCAGGATCACCCGGTACAGGAAGTCCTGCTGCTCGCCGTGATTGACCGTCAGCTCCATGTCGCCGGCCTCGAAGCGCGTGGCCACATCCCAGCCCTGCCCGCGCAGCTGTTCGGCCACCGCTTCCATCGCTGGCTTCACCGTGTCGTCCATGAAGCGGTAGACCTGGTCGCGCACCGGGAAGTGCATGGCCTGGCTCAGGCGCTGGCGCCAGCCCTGGTGATGGCGGTCGTCGCCGATCAGCGGCGAGGGCCGGTACTGCAGCGCGCGCTTGCGGTGCGATTCGTCACTGAAGGCGCGGGTCAGCCCCCACATCATCAGCAGCAGGATCGCCGAGAACGGCAGCGAGGCCAGCACCACCGCCGATTTCAGCGCATCGATGCTCCCAGCCAGCAGCAGCCCGGCGGTCAGCACCGCGATCACCGTGCCCCAGAACACGCGAAGCCAACGCGGACCATCATCCTCCGGTGCACCGCCATGCGAGGACAGCGTGGACAACACCACCGCCCCCGAGTCGGCCGAGGTCACAAAGAAAATGAAGCTGACCAGCACCGTCACCGCGATCACCGTGCGGCTCCACGGGTAGCCATCCAACAATGCATACAGCACCGTCGGTGGATCATCCACCGCCAGCTGTGCCAACTGCTGCTGGCCGTGGTGCAGGACCTGGTCCAGCGCGCTGTTGCCGAAGATCGACAGCCAGGCCAGGGTGAAGCCCAGCGGGATCAGCAGCACGCCGAACACGAATTCGCGGATGGTGCGGCCACGTGAGATGCGCGCGATGAACAGGCCGACGAACGGCGCCCAGCCGATCCACCACGCCCAGTAGAACACCGTCCAGCCGCCCAGCCATTCGGGGCGGCCGCCGTAGGCATACACATCAAAACTCTTGCCGACCACGCTGCCCAGGTAGTCGCCCAGGTTCTGCATCAGCGTGCTGAGCAGGTACTGGGTGGGGCCCGCGCACAGCATGAACAGCACCAGCGCGATCGCCAGCAGCATGTTGATGTTGGCCATCCAGCGCACGCCCTTCTCCACGCCGGAGACGGCCACGGCCACCGCCGCGCCCATCATGCTGACCACCAGGATGATCTGCACCAGGTTGGAATGCGGGATGTTGAACAGGTGCGACAGGCCGGCGTTGAGATGCAGCACGCCGAAGCCCATGTCGGCGCCGATGCCGAACACGGTAGCGACAATGCCCAGCGCGTCTACGGTGTAGCCGATCGGCCCGTTGATGCGCTTGCCGATCAGCGGGTACAGCGCCGAGCGCAGGGCCAGTGGCAGGTTGTGGCGGTAGGCGAAGTAGGCCATCGCCATCGCCGCCAGCGCGAACACACCCCAGCCGTGCAGGCCCCAGTGCAGGAACAGCAGCTGCATGGCCTGGCGCGCGCCGGCCTCGCCCGCGGCCGGATCGCCCTGCGGCGGCTGCAGGTAGTGGGTCAGCGGTTCGGAAACGCAGAAGAAGAACAGGGTGATGCTGATGCCGGCAGCGAACAGCATGCCGGCCCAGGAAAGGTAGCTGAACTCCGGCTCGTCATGGTCGGCGCCGAGCTTGATGCCACCGTACTTGGACAGCGCCACGCCGACCACGAACACCAGGTAGAGGGTCATCGCCAGCAGGTAATACCAGCCGACATTGAGTGCGGCCCAGTCCTGTGCCTTCAGCAGAAGGCGGCCCGCACCAAGCGGGAACAGGCTGACGAACAGCGCGAACGCCACGACAACGATCGCCGCGAAGGCGAACACAGGCCGAAGGGTGCGCACCGGGGATTGTTGCGGCTCCAGTACATCCATGGGGCGGCGTTCTCCGGTAGATCAAAGGGTTAGCCGACCAATTCTGGCTGAACCGCAGTGGACAGAGCATGAAGTTGCGGCCTGTGGTCACAGGCCCGGCCCGCCATTCCGTGTTATCACGCGCGCGCCGAAGCGTACCTGCGAGCGCAGCCGCGCGCGGACCGCGTACATCGCGGCCACGCGCGTACTGTCCAATCACGACATCACATGCACCACATGCACCGCGCACAGCTTGTTGCCGTCCGGGTCGCGCAGGTAGGCCAGGAACAGCTGGCGCCCGGCCATGCTGCGGATGCCAGCCGGGTCTTCGATGGCCGTACCGCCATGGGCCACGCCAGCATCCTGCCAACCGCGCACGGCCTCGGCACTGTCGAGGGTGAAACCAATGGTGCCGCCGTTGGCATGGCATGCAGGCTGCCCATCGATGGGCGCGGTGACGCCGAACATCCGCCCATCCTTGAAGTACAGCAGCCGACCCTTTTCGTCGAACACACCCGGACGTGCCCCCATCGCCGCGAACAGGGCATCGTAGAAGCGGCGCGCGGCATCCATGTCGTTCGTTCCTACGGTGATGTGGCTGAACATGCGGGCACTCCTTGTGGAAAGCCGCAGTGTCGGCGAGCACGCCGGGCATCGCAAATCCGGCGATCTCTCCTACTGCGGCATGCGCAGGATTTGTCGTGCGCCGCCCGATCACCCTATAATGGGAATCATTCTCATTAATGACCCGTGCCGATGGCCGTGCCCGCCGCCTCCAGCACCGCGCTGGCGGGGTTCTACCGCGAACACCATGGCTGGCTGCTGGGCTGGCTGCGCCGCCGCACCCACAACGCCGACTGCGCCGCCGATCTGACCCAGGACACCTTCCTGCGCCTGCTCAGCCGGCGCGTCGATCCGTCCGAACTGCGCCTGCCGCGCGCCTATCTCAGCACCATCGCGCACGCGCTGCTGGTCAACCACTGGCAGCGCGCGGACCTGGAGCGCGCCTATCTGACCGCGCTGGCCGCACAACCGGAGCCGGTGCATCCCTCTGCGGAGGAGCGCACGCAGGCGCTGCAGCTCCTGCATGCCATCGCTGACATGCTGTCCGGCCTGGCCGAGCGGCCACGGCGTGCCTTCCTGCTGGCCCGGCTGTCCGGACTGGGCTATGCGGAGATCGGCCAACAGCTGGGCGTATCCGAGCGCATGGTCAAGAAGTACATGGCGCAGGCGATGCTGCATTGCCTGCGCCTGTCCGGCGACGCGGCGGCATGAGCGCGGCAGTGGCCGGCCCGGTGCTGGAGCAGGCGGCAGAGTGGTTCGCGCTGCGCCAACAGGGCTGGAGCGACGACGACCAGCAACACTGGCGTGCGTGGCTGCAGGCCGACGCCGGTCACGCCGACGCCTGGCGCCGGGTCGAGGCGGTCTGGCAGTCGTTCGCACCGCTGTCGGCACCGGCGGCAGCAACGGCGCTCGATGCCGCCGGCCATCGCCGCCGCCGCGCACTTCGCAGTCTCGGCGGCGCGCTCGGCATCGGTGCGGTCTCGCTTCTCGGCCTGCACGGGCTGCAGGCGCAGCGCCACCTGCAGACGCAACGCACCGCTGCCGGGCGCACCGGTCATTGGACGCTGGCCGATGGCAGCCAGTTGTGGCTCAACGCCGGTAGCGAAGTGACCGTCGACATCGGCAACGGCAACCGCGCCCTGCATCTGCTGCGCGGCGAACTGCTGCTGCAGACCGGCCACCACCCAGCATTCACCGGGTTGCCCCTGAGCGTGCATGTACCCGGCGCGCGCCTGCAGCCGATCGGCACCCGCTTCGCGGTCGGCCGCGAAGCCCAGCACAGCCGCTTGGACGTGTTCGAAGGCGTGGTGCGGTGCCTGCCGATGTTCGGCGCGGCGCTGGATGTGCCTGCGGGAAGTGCGCTGCAGATCGGACCGATGGGGGGACTCACAACGGTCGCTGCCGATCCTCTGCGCGGCGACTGGCAGGACGGACGCCTGCAGGTGCAGGACACGCAACTGATCCGGGTGATCGACGAACTGGCCCGTCACCATCGGGGCTATCTGGGCTGTGATCCGGCACTGTCCGCATTGAATGTCACCGCGGTATTGCCGCGCCTGGACAGCCTGCAGGCCCTGAAACTGCTGGCGCGCGCCCTGCCGATCCGCATCGAGCAGCGCTGGCCATGGTGGACCGTTGTGCGTCCGCGTTGAAATCGCGGTTCCCTTTCTGCGCGCTCGGCGGGCACTACAAGGGAACCCATTGCGGATGTCGCCGCCCCCATGAAACTACCCTGCCCTTCCCCTCGCCCGCTTGCCATCGCGCTGTGCCTGGCCCTGGCCACGCCGTGCCTGTTGCCGGCCGCCGCCCACGCACAGGATGCTGCCGCCGCCGTTCGCTGGCAGATCCCGGCCGGTCCGCTCGACCAGGCCTTGACCGCGTTCGGTCAGCAGTCCGGCCTGTCCATCGCTGCCGATGCGCGCCTGACCCGCGGCCGGCACAGCGGTGGCGTGCAGGCCTCGCTCAACACCGAGGCCGCGCTGGCACAGCTGCTCACCGGCACCGGCCTTTCGTTCCAGCGTGATGCCAGCGGCGTGGTGCTGCAGGCCGCCCCGGCCACCGACGCCGGCGTACGCCAGATCGGCACCCTGCGCGTGGCCGGCCAGGCCAGCGAAGGTGCTTCGCCGTGGGGGCTGGCCGATGCCGACGCCGTCTACCGCGACAGCGGCTCGCGCGTGCATCTGGACCACCAGCAGCTGGAACGCTTCCGCGGCCAGTCGATCGGCGATGTGCTGGCCGGCGCAGTCGGCGTGCACACCGGAGACGTACGCAATGGTGGTGCGCTGGACGTCAACATCCGCGGCCTGCAAGGTCAGAACCGGGTGCCGGTGATCATCGACGGCGGCCAGCAGGCCATCGACGTGTACCGCGGCTATGCCGGCGTGCAGCAGCGCAGCTACCTCGACCCGGACCTGATCAGCGCGATCAGCATCGAAAAGGGACCGAGCCTGGCCGCCAATGCCGCCAGCGCGATCGGTGGCGTGGTCTACATGGAAACGCTGAAGGCCGAGGACATACTCGATGACGGCCAGGCCTGGGGACTGCGCGTGCGCGGCGGCGTGGCCGACAACAGCATCGACCGCACCCGCACCTTCAGGCAGATCGCGCGCGGCAGCGACAACCGCAACAGCCTGCGCGACCCGCGCGACTGGAACGGCAGCGTGGCCTTCGCCCAGCGCGGCGAAGACTGGCAGCTGGTCGCGGCCTATGCACGGCGCCGCCAGGGCAACTACTTCGCCGGCAGCAACGGGGCCCACCGCTACGACGACCAGCACCTGTCCAGCGGCGGTACCGGCATGTCCAGCCAGGCCGTTTCCAAGCTGTACCACCCGGGCGATGAAGTCCTGAACACGCACACCGACAACGAATCGGCGCTGCTGAAATTCACCTGGGCACCCAACCCCGACCAGCGCCTGGAGCTGAGCCACCGCTTCTTCAACTCCAGCTTCGGCGAAATCATGCCGTCGGCGATCGGCCGCGTGGGCGAGTCCAACGAATGGGTGACCTACGTGGACAAGGCCAACACCATGTTCCAGTTCGAGCCCGGGAAGATGCGGGTCAACGCCACTTCGCTGCGCCATCGTTACCGCCCCGAGGCGCACCCGTGGCTGGACCTGAGCAGCACGCTGTGGTTCACCACGGCCACCAGCCGCATGTTCAACAGCAATATCGCCAACACGCCGCTGTTCAAGGACGTGCCCAACGACCAGATGCCCGACACGCTGGGCGAGACCTACGGCCCTGGGCTGCAGTCGGACGTGAAAACCCGGCGCTGGGGCGTGGACAGCAGCAACACCACGCGTTTCAGCAATGATCTGGGCGACTGGACGCTGCGCTATGGCGCGTCCTTGCAGCACGAAGACACCGCACCGAACTCGCCGGTGCTGCCGGTGGACTACAACAACAACCGTTACCTGCGATCGGGCACGCGCCGCGAGGCCAGCGTGGTGGCGTCGTTGCAATGGCAGCCGTGGGACTGGCTGTCGCTGACCGCAGGCGGCCGCTTCATCGACTACCGCACCCGCGACCGCAACCGCGTCGCCTTCGTCAGTGAATCGCGCGACCTGCGCTATACCTTCGCGCGCCTGAGCAAGGGCGGCCAGCTGCTGCCAGGCTGGTACAAGGAGTGGTACCCGGATGCACAGGGCAACTACACCTACGACTCGCTGCGGGCCACGCCGTACGGCGACAGCACGCTGGGCCAGAGCTACGATTTCGACGGATTCATCCGCGATCCGCGGGGTGCCAATGGCTTCCATACCAAGCAGATTCCCACCGCCTGGGGCTACAAGCCGGCGATCCGGCGCTCGGGCCACGGCTTCGCTCCCTATGCCGAGGCGCGCTTCAACCTCGACGCAGACACGTTCTTCTACGTGAAGTACGCGCAGGGCTGGAAGATGCCCAGCCTGTTCGAATCGACGCTGGGCAACAGCACCTCGGCGCCGGTGGCCGACCTGAAGCCGGAAAAGAACCGCTCCTGGGACATCGGCTTCAGCCTGCTGAAGCAGGACCTGTGGCGCGACGGTGACCGGCTGGCGTTCAAGGTGGCCTGGTTCAAGAACGATATCGACAACGCCATCACCCGCCGCTTCGATTCCAGCAACTGGGCCTTCTACGTCGACAATGTCGACAACTACACGGTGTCGGGCTACGAGCTGCAGTCCGGTTATGACGCCGGCATTGCCTACCTGGACCTGTCGGCCAGCTATTACCAGCGCGCGCGCACCTGCGATGCGGCCACTGCCAAACGCCTGCGCGAAGACCCGTATGCGAAGTGGAGCAAGCTGGACACCACACCGGACTGCGTGGACGGCGGCTTCGGCACCTCGTTCGTCAACGCGCAGAACCCGCCGAAGTACTCGATCCACAGCACGCTGGGCGTCCGCCTGTTCGACAAGCGATTGGATACCGGCATCCGCCGCACCTACAACAGCGGCCCCACCCATGAACTGGACAAGCCCTGGAACACCACCGGCTCGACCGGCCTGCAGAACATCTACCTGCCGACCGCGATCTATGACTTCTATGCGCGCTGGCAGTTCACCCCGAAGGCCGAAGTGGAACTGGTGGTCAGCAACCTGCGCAACACCTACTACATGGACACGCTGGCGATGAGCCTGATGCCGGGCCCGGGCCGCACCACGCGGCTGAACTTCACCGCACGGTTCTAACTGCTGCAGAAACAGCAACGCCCCGGAGAGATCCTTCGGGGCGCTTGCCTGCGGCGGCTCACGCTCTGGCAGGTGCCAACCTGGGTTGGCACAGCGCTTCCGCACCGGTAGATGCCAGCCTTGGTTGGCACGGCGACGCGTTACTTCGCGGTACTCAGCAGCAGTACCGCGACGGTCACCAATGCGATGCCGACCCAACCGATCGGACGCAGGCGATTGCCGAACAGCAGGCGGCCGCAGGTGGCGGTACCGATCACGCCGATCGCCCCCCACATTGCATAGGCGGTGGCCAGGTCCATGTAGCGCACAGCCTGGCCCAGCAGGGCAAAGGCGATCCAGACCATGACGATCGCTCCAACGCCCCAGCGCCAGCGGCGGAAGCCCTCCGACTTGGCCACCATCATGTTGGCGGCGACGTCGATCAGCGCCGAACAGATCACGAAAAACAGGGCCAGGGTGTTCATCAGTGTGCCTCCCCGAGAGTGACGCAGACGATGCCGACCACCGCCAGCACCAGGCCGGCCAGCTGCTGCAGCGACAGGCTTTCACCGAAGACGGTGAGGCCGACCACGGTCAGCAGGGTCAGGCCCAGGCCTTCCCATACCGCGTAGGCCACGCCCACCGCGATGCGGCGCACCGACTGCGCCAGGAAGAAGTAGGACAGCGCCAGCGCGCCGGCCATGACCAGATAGCCGGTCCAGCCGCCATCGCGGGCGGCGTGGGCCATGAACGAGGTGCCGACCACTTCGGCGACGATCGCCACGGTCAGGCAGGCCCAGGCGACCAGCGCGCCACGGGCGGGAACAGTACGGGACATGTGAAGCTCCTTGCAGGGCGGGGACCACGCCGCCTCATCAATGGATCCACGCCGAGCGTGGAGGGTCCGGAACGCCCCGCAGACAGGGGCGACGGCGGCCAGTATCATCGCCTTTTACGGTGGAATCAAAATGGATTCCATCGACAGGAGCGATGGATATATGCCCTACTCCCCTGAATCCCTGCAGGCCTTCGTGGAAGCCGCGGCGCTGGGCTCGTTCTCGGCCGCCGCGCGACGGCTGCGCAAGACCCAGTCGACGGTCAGTACCGCCATTGCCCACCTGGAAACCGACCTGGGCGTGAGCCTGTTCGATCGCAGCGGGCGCTACCCGCAGCTGACCGAGGCCGGGCGCCAGGTACTGGGCCACGCGCAGGAGATCCTGGCTGCCGATGCGCGCCTGCAACAGTTGAGCGTGCGCCTGGCCGCACCGGTCGAAGCGCGACTGACCGTGGTGTTCTCCGATGTCTACCAGCTTGATCCAGAGCAACGAATCCTGCAACGCTTCGCCGAGGCGTTCCCGGAGATCGAACTGGAATGGCTGGATGCCGAGGGTGAGGACGTGCTGGAGCTGGTCGGCAGTGGTCGCGCCGCACTGGGCCTGCTGCCGCGACAGGAACACTATCCAGATGGCCTGATGGCCCGGCCGCTGGCCCATCACAGCGAACTGTCGGTATACGTGGCGCGCGACCATCCGCTGGCCCGCGCCGGGCGACGCGCCGCCGCACAGCTGGCGCGGCACCGGCAGGTTCGCTTGAGCGCGGAAGTCGATCAGTCCCGCGTGGTCACCGGCCTGGCCTGGACCGCCACCGACTACCTGATGGTGATGGAGATGGCCGAGGACGGCATCGGCTGGGCTGAACTGCCGCGGGCGCTGGTGCAGCGCTACGACCGTGGGCAACTGGTGGAACTGACCCTGCCCGGGTGGCCGCGGCGCATCCACAGCGACCTGCTGTGGCGCCGCGACACGCCTCCCGGACCGGCCGCACTGTGGTGGGCCGACGCGCTTGGATGAGGTAGTGCCGGCCGCTGGCCGGCAATCCCAGTGTCCCGTGGTTGCCGGCCAGCGGCCGGCACTACCGATCAATGATGGGCGAGCGCGTAATCCAGCGCCGAGCACACCGCCGCCACCTGTGCGTCATTGCACTGCTGTGGCGTCGCGACACCCCGCCGGGACCGGCCGCACTGTGGTGGGCCGACGCGCTTGGATGAGGTAGTGCCGGCCGCTGGCCGGCAATCCCAGTGTCCCGTGGTTGCCGGCCAGCGGCCGGCACTACCGATCAAT
>NZ_JCAFUR010000024.1:0-44881 GCF_059371575.1 Stenotrophomonas sp. YJH_SMC_4 | reverse complement strand
GCCGTGGCGACGGGCAATGGCTTTGACCGATGTGGAGGTCTTGCAGGCCTCTTTGGCGACCTGCAGTTTGAAACGTGCGTCGTATCTGTTCATGTATCCCTCGGGGTTGGATCTGACGTCCAACTCCCGGGGGTCACTTCAAGGATGGGTTCACGGCGTCCCCCGCAACCGGATCCACCCCGCCATCCCACGGATACCGCTTTTGACGTTGACGTTGACGTTGCCTCTGCGGGTGCAGGGCGCAGCCCTGCCGCACTCCCCTCTTCCAAAATGTGAAGGCCGCGCGGTGACGAGCACACCGCCCCTTCGGCTAACATTCGCCCATGCCGCATACCACTACGACTCCGCCCGCATTGCAGGATGGCGACCTGCTGGCCGCCATCGACCTTGGCTCCAATAGTTTCCACATGGTCATCGCGCGCTACACGCTCGGCCAGCTGCGGGTGATCGACCGGCTGCGCGAGACCGTGCGCATGGCCGATGGCCTTGATGGCAAAGGTGGGCTCTCTTCCGCCGCACGGCAGCGCGCGCTGGAATGCCTGGCCCGTTTCGGCCAGCGCATCCGCAATGTGCCGCCGCACCGGGTACGCGCGCTGGCGACCAACACCGTACGCCAGCTGCGCTCGCCGCAGTCGTTCCTGGTCCCGGCCGAAACCGCGCTGGGGCATGCCATCGAAGTGGTCAGTGGCCGCGAAGAAGCGCGCCTGATCTACCTCGGCGTGGCCCACGCGCAACCGCCCAAGCCCGGCCAGCGCCGGCTGGTCATCGACATCGGCGGCGGCTCCACCGAATTCATCATCGGCATGGGCATGCAGACCTTGGAGCGTGAAAGCCTGCAGGCCGGTTGCATCGCGAGCACCCGCCGCTTCTTCCCCGGCGGCAAGCTGAGCAAGAAGCGCTGGAAGGACGCGCTGGCCGAGATCGGCCGCGAGTTCCAGCCCTTTGCCAGCAAGTACCGCGCACTGGGCTGGCAGGAAGCGCTCGGATCTTCGGGCACGCACAAGGCAATCAGCGAGATCTGCGCGACGATGAAGCTGAGCAAGGGCGCGATCACCGCCGAGGCCCTGCCCCAGCTGCGCGACGAGCTGCTGAAGGCCAAGAAGATCGACGACATCCAGTTGCCGGGCCTGTCCAGCGACCGCCGCCCGATCATCGCCGGCGGCATCCTGGTGCTGGAGGCCGCCTTCCAGGCCCTGGGCCTGCAGAAGCTGCTGGTCAGCAAGGCGGCGATGCGCGAAGGCATCCTGTACGACATCGTCGGCCGTGCCGGTGAGAACGACCTGCGCGACGAATCGGTGGCCGCGCTCAGCCAGCGCTACGGCATCGACACGGTACAGGCCGACCGCGTGCAGGACACCGCGCTGTCGCTGCTGGAGCAGGTGCAGGAGCGCTGGAAACTCGATGCCGACGACGCACGCATGCTCGGCTGGGCCGCGCGCCTGCACGAGCTGGGCCTGATGATTGCCCACAGCGGCTACCACGTGCATGGCAGCTACGTGCTGGAACACTCGGACATCGCCGGCTTCTCGCGGCAGGAGCAGCAGATGCTGGCCGCACTGGTACGCAGCCATCGCCGCAGCGTGACCAAGACCGCGTTCGACGCCCTGCCCGAGCGCCTGCTGCTGACTGCACGCCGGTTGGCCGCCCTGCTGCGCCTGGCGGTACTGCTCAACCGCGCCCACGAGGACGATCCGCTGCCGGCATTGGAATTGACCGCGGACGATAACCGCCTGTCGCTGATCGTGCCGCAGGCCTTCATCGATGCGCGCCCGCTGCTCCGCGCCGACCTGATCGGCGAGACCGACGGCATCGCCGGGCTGGGCATCCAGTTCCGGCCGTTCGTGGCCTGATCCCTACGGCCAGGGCGGCACGTCATGACGCGTCGCCATAGGCCTGTTCCGCGCGTGTTCGACAAGCTGTTGAAGCTCTACGACCACGGCCCTTCGGAGCCGTGGTCTTTTCTGTTTCCGCGCAGGTTGTCGCTGCCTGCAATTGCCATGACGCTTTCAGTCCAGAGTCGGGTCGAGGGTGCATCGTCCATCGCTCCGCCGTCGATCAGATCAATCGATTGATTCACTTCCGGTTTGTGCGGAAGCGTCATGCCGCTCCATGGCGATTTCGTCCTTTCCCCATACCTCTCCCTCTCCTCCTTCACTAGGTTCGAACAACCACCGCCTGCGGTGGCGTTGGCGCGGCCCGCTTGGCTGCGCACCGAAGACTTCGAAGACTGAGAGAGAGACACCCATGACCATCCGTATTCCCGCACTGGGGCTGGCGATCCGTCGTGCGCTTGCAATCACGGCGACCACAACCCTGGCCGTTCCAGCGCTCGCGCAGCAGGCACCGGAAGCCACCACGCTGGACCGCATCGAAATCACCGGCTCACGCATCCGCCAGGTCGACCTGGAAACCGCACAGCCGGTGCTGACCGTCAGCCGCGCCGACATCGAGCGACAGGGCTTCAACTCCGTTGCCGACATCCTGCAGAACCTGACCGCGACCGGCAGCCCGGCATTGAGCCGCGCCAGCCCGTTGAGCGCCGGCGAAGCCGCCGGCGGCAGCTACGTGAACATGCGTGGCCTCGGTGCCCAGCGCACCCTGGTGCTGGTCAACGGCAAGCGGCTGGGCATGACCACTTCGGGTTTTCAGGACATCTCCAGCATTCCTGCCGCTGCGGTGGAACGCATGGAAGTGCTCAAGGACGGTGCCTCGGCCATCTACGGGTCCGACGCGATGGCCGGCGTGGTGAACATCATCACCCGGCGCAACGTTCAGGGTGTAACCGCCAACGTCTATCACGGCCAATACAGTGAAGGCGACGGTGCCCGTACCCAGTACGACGTGGTTGCCGGCTGGTCCAATGACCGTGCTTCCATCAGCGTTGCTGCCGAGCATGTCGAAGAAAAGGGCGTCTGGGCCAGGGACCGCGGCTTCAGTGCCTATACCTATACCGACGGCCACGCGGATGACGGCTGGACCACGGTCGGCCAGTGGGGTCGCATCACCGGCTTCAAGGGCCCCGGCTGCAGCAACAGCCGGGGCTGCAGCTACTCGCTCGACCGTGGCAGCCAGCCAGGTGGGCCGGACAGCTTCCACCTCAGCGACAACACACCGTTCACCGGTGATGTCAGCAACAGCAACGAGCAGATGCATCTGCAGACGCCGATCAAGCGCGATTCGATCTTCGTCGATGCGCGCGTGGAGCTGAACGACCAGGTCCGTTTCAACACCCAGCTGGCCTACAACCGGCGCACCACCACTCGCCAGATTGCCGGCTATCCCTTCCAGTCCGGCCCAGCCGGCATCACCCCGATGTCGGCCGACAGCTGGTTCAATCCGTTCGGCAGCCATCACGGCTACGACACGCCCAGCGATGTGCACTGGAACCGTCGTACCTGGGAGATTCCTCGCGTCAGCACCAGCGATCTGACCACTTGGCAGGCCGTCGCGGCACTCGAGGGCAACTTCGAATTCGGCGGTCGCGACTTCGACTGGGAAGCGGGTTACCAGTACAACCGCAGTGAGCTGACCCAACGTGCCACTGGCAACCTGCACAAGCAGCGCGTGGCCGATGCCACCGGTCCTTCGTTCTACAACCCGGCAACCGGCAAGGTCGAATGCGGAACGCCGGATGCGCCGATCGCAGGCTGCAAACCCTGGAACCCGCTGGTTCCGTATGGCCAGGACGATCCCTATGGCCTGACCGGCAACACGGAGCTCCAGGATTGGCTGTTCCCGGAAGAACTCACCCGCGGCCGCACCACCACCCGCAACCTGTTCGCCAACCTCAGCGGCAGCCTTGCCAGCCTGCCCGCCGGTGAGCTGGGCTTCGCCGTGGGGGCCGAGAGCCGCCGCGAGGACGGCCGCTTCATCCCCGATGCGCTTGCGCAGACCGGTGCCACCACCAACCTGGCGGCAGGCCCCACCGGTGGCGGCTACCGCGTCGACGAGGCCTACTTGGAACTGAGCGTGCCGGTGCTGCGCGACCTCGCCGGTGCCCGGGAGCTGACCCTCAGCGCGGCGACGCGGTACTCGGACTACTCCACCTTCGGCGGAACCCTCAACAGCAAGTTCGGCTTCACCTGGAAGCCGATCGATCAGCTGCTGGTCCGCGGCACCTGGGCACAGGGCTTCCGTGCGCCGACCATCGCCAACCTGTACGGCGGCGGCTCGGAGACGTTCACCACCGGCTTCCGCGATCCCTGCGATACAGTCCATGGCGCAGCCGCGAGCAGTGCCGAGGTCCGCGCGCGCTGTGCTGCCGACATCGCCAACGCCGACACCTACCGCCAGCTCGGCCAGGGCAATGAACCCATCACCGGCAGCAGTGGGCAGACTCCCCTGCCCTTCACCAACGGCTCCAATCCCGACCTGCAGCCGGAAACTTCGACCAGCCGCACTCTGGGCCTGGTCTGGAGCCCGACGTTCGCCGAAGGGCTTCACATCGCACTGGACTGGTGGAAGATCCGCATCGACAACACCATCGTCTCCGACCATCCCAACGACATCCTTCGCGACTGCTACGAGCTGGGTATTGCCGAGCGCTGCAGCAGCTTCACCCGCGACCCGGAGCTGGGCATCGTCAACAAACTCAACTTCGGCAACCGCAACAGCGGCTTCCGCCAGGCAGAAGGCTACGACCTGGAGATTGGCCACAAGGTCGAAACCCGCTGGGGCAGGTTGAGCGCTGACTGGAAGTCCACCTATGTGGTCAACGCCGAAGAGAAGACCACCAACGAAGCCGGCGTACCGGCCATCCCCAGCAATGGCATTGCCACCAACGGCGGCATCGGCTTCCGCGTGCGCTCCAACGCGTCGCTGGGCTGGGAGCATGGCAACCTCGGCCTGACCTGGGGCCTGCGTTACTTCTCCGCCGTCAAGGAACGCTGCCTGGGTGCGGAGGATTATCCGAACGAGTGTTCCCATCCCGACCAGCGCGCGCCGTGGTTCAGCGGTACGCGCGACTACAACCGTCGTGGATCGGTCACCTTCCATGACGTGCAGGCGCGCTACAGCCTGCCGTGGGACGCCACCGTTTCAATCGGCGCCAACAACGTGTTCGGCCGCCAGGGCCCGGCCATGTACAGCCAGCCGAGTGCCAACTTCTCCTACTACGGTGGCTTCGACATCGGCCGTTTCATCTACATGAAGTACCAGCATCGCTTCTGATCCACGCACCACGCACGGTGCCCACCACGGCCCTTCGGGGCCGTGGTGGCGTACGCTTCCGGCCGCGTCATCTGCCGGTCGCAAAGCGGTCACATCGGCTACATCGCCAGGCCCGAGCATGCCGGAAACCCGGAGGCCCGCCATGCGCTATGCCATCGTCACCGAGACCTATCCGCCGGAAGTGAACGGCGTTGCCCTCACCGTACAGGGGCTGGAGCAGGGACTGCGCAATTCCGGCCATGAGATCGACCTGATCCGGCCCCGCCAGGCCAACGAAGCGCTGGACTCCGCACCGGGCACCCTGTTGGTTCCCGGCGCCGCCCTGCCGCGCTACCCCGGCCTGCGCTTCGGCATGCCGGCACCGATCCGGCTCGGTCGCCATTGGCAGCAGCAACGCCCGGATGCCGTCTATGTCGCCACCGAAGGCCCGCTGGGCTGGTCGGCGGTGCGCACCGCACGGCGCCTCGGCATCCCGGTGGCCAGTGGCTTCCACACCCGCTTCGACGAGTACCTGCCCGACTACGGCGTGGCCTGGCTGCAGGCCGCCGCGATGCGCTGGATGCGCCGCTTCCACAACCAGGCCGATGCAACCCTGGTGCCCACCCGCGAACTGCAGCAGTTCCTCGGCGAACAGGGCTTCGAACGCGTGCGCCTGCTGGCGCGCGCGGTCGACAGCCAGCAGTTCGATCCGAACCGTCGTGACCCTGCCCTGCGCGAAGAGTGGGGCGTGGACGGCAACGGCCTGGTCGCGATCTATGTCGGCCGCATCGCCGCGGAGAAGAACCTCGGGCTGGCGGTGAAGGCCTTCCGTCGGTTGCAGCAGATCCGTCCGAAGGCCCGCTTCGTGTGGGTGGGCGATGGCCCGGCCCGCGAAAAGCTGGCGCATGAAAATCCCGACTTCATCTTCTGCGGCGTCCAGCGTGGCGATGCGCTTGCACGTCATTTCGCCAGCGGCGATCTGTTCCTGTTCCCCAGCCGCAGCGAGACCTTCGGCAACGTGACCCTTGAAAGCATGGCCAGCGGCGTGGCAACGGTGGCCTTCGACTACGGCGCGGCGCGCGAGTACCTGCGCAATGGCGAGAATGGCGCCGCAGTGGACAACGACGAGCAGTTCATCGACGCGGCCGTGCAACTGGCCGCGGATGACGCGCAGCGCCACGTGCTGGGCAGCAACGCCGCACGCGCCATGAAGCGCCTGCATCCGCAGCAGGTGGTGGCGGAATTCGACGCCCTGCTGGCCGAACTGGCCCAGTCGCGGAGGACCGGCCATGCGCACAACGCGGCTTGAACTGCTGGCCGACCGCGAAGCGCGCCTGTGCCGGCGGGCCAACCACTACTGCCGCCGCCGCCGTGTGCGCCGCCTGTTCGCGGTCATCAGCCGGCTCGGTGATGGCGTGTTCTGGTATGTGCTGATGGGCGCCCTGGTGCTGCTTGATGGCTTCGATGGCCTGCGCGCATCGGTGCACATGGCCGCCACCGGCCTGGCCGCGCTGTTGCTGTACAAGGGCCTCAAGCGCTGGACCCGGCGCCCGCGCCCGTATGCCGCCGACCTGCGCATCCGTGCCTGGGTGGCACCGCTGGACGAGTTCAGCTTCCCCTCCGGGCATACCCTGCACGCGGTGTCGTTCACCATCGTGGCGCTGGCCTATTACCCGTGGCTGGCGCCACTGCTGGTGCCGTTCACCGCGGGCGTGGCGCTGTCGCGGGTGGTACTCGGCCTGCACTACCCGTCCGACGTGCTGGCCGCCACCGGCATCGCCATCGGGCTGGCCTCGGCCAGCCTGGCCTGGTTGCCGTTGCCGGTGTAGCCCCCGGGGTCAGATCCGTTTTCCTTCGGAGAGGGATCTGATCCCCACGATGCCGGCGGCGCTACCGTCATCGTTGATGCCCTAGAATGCCCGCATGACCACGTTGTTCATTTCCGACCTGCACCTGGACCCCAGCCGTCCGGAGATCACCGACCTGTTCCTGCGCTTCCTGCGCGAGCAGGCGCCCGGCGCCGATGCGCTGTACATCCTCGGCGACCTGTTCGAAGCCTGGATCGGTGACGACACGCCCTCGCCCGCCGCCGACGCAGTGGCCGATGCACTGAAGGTGCTGTCCGACAGCGGCGTGCCGGTGTACTTCATCCGCGGCAACCGTGACTTCCTGCTTGGCGAGGACTACGCGCGCCGTGCCGGCCTGCGCATCCTGCCCGACCCGTGCATGATCGACCTCTACGGTCGCCCGGTGCTGCTGCAGCACGGTGACCTGCTGTGCACCGATGACATTCCCTACCAGCAGTTCCGTGCACAGACGCGTGACCCGGCGTTCCAGGCACAGTTCCTGTCACAGCCGCTGGCAGCGCGTATCGCGTTCGCGCAGAAAGCGCGCGAAGCCAGCCAGGCCCGCCAGTCGGAAATGAAACAGGGTGATCGCGCGCAGTTCGAGACCGTCACCGACGTGGCGCCGTCCGAAGTCGATGCCACGTTCGCGCGCCACGGCGTGAACACCATGATCCATGGCCACACCCACCGCCCGGCGATCCATTCGCTGCAGGCCGGTGGCCGTGCCTGCACCCGCATCGTGCTGGGCGACTGGTACGAGCAGGGTTCGGTGCTGCGCGTGGATGCCGGCGGCTGGTCGCTGGATACGCTCGCGCGCGAATGATGGGTCCGAGGGTGCCAACCAAGGTTGGCATCTACCCGGGCAGGTGCACGTGCCCGGGTAGACGCCGCCCCTGGTCGGCGCCTGGCCTCAGCGGAAGGCCGCGATGGTGGCCTTGGTATTGACCAGCACGCGCTGGTTGTCGGCGGTACTGGCATTGCCCATCGGGATGCCGTTGTAGCTGATGTTCGGGTTCGACCAGTAGTTCAGGCGCGGGCAGCTGCGGGTGCAGTTGTAGGCCATGATCGTGCGCCAGCCGGTGCCGGTGGACGGTTCATAGCGATAGCCATGGCCATAGGCGTACGGCGAGGTGCTCGAGTCGGTCGCGATATCATGCCGCGCGCTCTGCAGGTGGCCGATCTCGTGTGCGAAGGAGTAGTAGCCGGTCGCGCAATCCCAGTACACCGCCGCGAAAGCGGTCGACGCGGTCGAGCCGATGCCCGAGGCCAGGCCGCAGTAGGCACTGTTGTTGATGAGCAGCACGCCGACGTCGGCCGCGGTGGTGTTGCGGCTGGTGTGGATGCTGTCCATGTAGCCGTCGCTGGTACCACGGAAACGTGACAGGTCGGTGGTGAAGTTACCGGACTCGCTGTAGTTGGTGGTCTCGTAACCGGCCAGTTGCAGCGTCAGGCCGACGTTGCTGTTGACGTAACCCTGGTTGGACTCGGCCACCGCCAGCTGCACCAGCGACTGCATGTTGCCGCCATAGGCAGTGACCGCCGCATTGGTTGCCACCACCAGCACGCGGATGGTCGCCGGCGTTCCCGAAGAGGCCTGCGCGATGCCGATGTGGTCGTTGTCGGCCATCGGGATCTTCGGCAGCTGGTTGTAGTCAGCCGGATGATCGGCTGGCATCCTCGATTCGTCGACCTCGACCAGCACGTGGCGGTTACCCAGTGGACGCAGGCGATAAAGCTTGCCGTCCTTGCGGATCGAACCGGTGATGGTGTCGCCCGAACGTACCAGGATCAACGAATTGCCCGGATCATCCTGGCCGCTGGAGGTGGCGGCGGTCAACCGGTCGGACGGCGAACGGAACTGGCCGTACCAGATGCTGCCACCATCGGGCAGCGCCTCGACCTTGCTGCGCACCGCCTGCACCCGTTTGCCGAGCAGCTCGAATTCCAGCTGCGGCTGCGCCGTAGCCGCCGCGTCGACACGCACTTCCTGCACCGTCGCCGTGGACGGGGTGGCCAGCAGCTTGCCGAGTGCAGGCTCGCTGTTGGCCGATGCCCGGCTGATGACCGTCACCGGTTCGAACAACGGTGCCGCGTGCGCGGCTGCCGCCACCGACAAACCCAACACCAGGCCACCTGCCGCTTTGCCAATCGATCTGGACAACATTGCGTCGCTCCTTGAATGATGTGAACAGCGTTGATGCAGCACGCCCGGGTTTGCCGGGTTTGGCCATATGGCCTGCGCGGGTCGTGTGAATTCAATAGAAGATGGAAATGAAAATCAGGAACTGTGATCGACCGCATCTGCGTTAAGTAAGGTCAAAAGCGTCACTACACTTCGCCAATACACCGCTTTCGCGCTACCGTGACGCGGCCACGACGGGGAATGCACATGGCACCAGCGAAGGACACGGACGAAGATGTCGGCTTGCTGCGGATCGGCCTGTTCTTCGACGGCACCCGCAACAACGCACACAACCTGGCGCGCGGCCGTCCGCAGGTTCCGCAGCCTCGACCGGCGCAGCTGCGCGCGGACGATGATTCGACCTACCAGAGCCGGCTGACCAGCAGCTACGACAACGGCCTGACCAACATCGCGCGCCTGCAGCAGCTGTATCCGGACAGCCGCCGTGATGCGATGGCCGCTCCCTCGCTGTCGATCTATGTCGAAGGCGTGGGTACCCGCGATGATGCCGACGACGATCTGATCGGGCTGGCCTTCGGCATCGGTGCCAGTGGCGTTCGCGCGAAAGTGCAGCGCGCGCTGCAGGTGCTGCTGCCGGCCGCACTGTCGGGACTATCCGCACGCTGGCAGCGACCGCTGCATGGCGTGCAGCTGGACCTGTTCGGTTATTCACGCGGTGCTGCTGCCGCACGTGACATCGCCAACCAACTGCAGGGCTGGGACAGCGTGCGCTGGCGCCAGCTGCTGCAGGCCGCCGGCCTGTCCTGCACTGCGAACTTCGCCCCGGCCACGCCGGTGCTGCGCTTCATCGGGCTGTTCGACACCGTTGTCGCAGTCAATGGCGGCCGCGCCGATGAGCGGCCGCAGCTGGCCCTGCACAGCGGCATCGCCGGTCGCGTCGTGCAGCTCACTGCACGCGATGAACATCGCCAGCACTATCCGTTGACCAGCGTGGCACCGCCGTTTGCCGAGATCGCCCTACCCGGCGTACACGCCAATATCGGCGGTGGCTACAACCAGCTGGAAGAAGGTCCCAAGCTGCTCAGCCGCCCGCGCCGGCAACAGTTGCGCCGCCCCGCGGTTGCCGACTACCAGGTCCCTCCACTGGCGTTGCTGCGGGCCACCACGGTCTACGCTGAAACGCAGGCCGATGCCGAACGCTGGCGCCAGCAGCTGGGCGTGGGTGAGAAGGAGGTCTGGGTGGATGTCTGGCACCAGTGGCAGCAGCAGCGTCGCGCCGGCAGCCGCAGCGTGCTGTTGTCACCGGTGCTGTATGTGACCGCCGCGGTGGTGCTGCGTCGGCGCATCGACTGGCGTTACCAGCTGATCGCACTGCAGGTGATGCAGCAGCAGGCCATCGACGCCGGCGTGCAATGGACCGCCAATGCCGCCGAGGTTCCTGGCTGGGAGCTGCCGTCCGCCCTGCAGCCGATCGCACGGCGCCTGGTGGCCGGACAGCCGCTGACGCAGACACAGGAGGCGCTGCTGCGCCGGCGTTACCTGATGCAGTCGGCGCACTGGAACTTCGATGCACTGGGCGACACCGCACTGACCTACGCCGCCGATGCCGGCGTCAGCGAACTACCCTACCGGCCGGGTCCCGGCCTGTTCTACATCAACCGGCCGACGGTGGATGGCAAGCGCGTGGTATTGCCGAACGCCTGAAAAAAGGGGACGGAGGGGATTAAGTCGTTTGTGCCACAAACGACTTAATCCCCTCCGTCCCCTTTTCTTCAACCGGCCTGTTCGACCAGGTTGGCGAGCTCATCCGCATCGAAACCGGCCAGCAGGCGCGCTTCCATGTTGAACGGTCCGTGCAGGTAGCCGCCGGCGTACTCCACCAGCAGTTCCTTGAAACGTGCACGCGGTTCGACGCCGGCGCGGTCGCAGTACCAGCGGTACCAGCGCGAACCGGCAGCCACATGTGCCACTTCCTCGCGCAGGATCACTTCCAGCACATCTGCGGTCTCGCCATCGCCGACATTGCGCAGTTTCCCGATCATGCCGGGCGTCACGTCCAGGCCGCGCGCTTCCAGCACGCGCGGCACCAGCGCCATGCGTGCCAGGCCATCGTGCGCGGTCTTTTCGCACATTTCCCACAGGCCGTTGTGCGCGGGGAAGTCGGCGTAGTCGTGGCCATGCACCTGCAGGCGCTCCCGCAGCAGCATGAAGTGCCGCGATTCGTCGTCGGCACAGCTGACCCAGTCGGCATGGAACGCCGGCGGCAGGTCGCGGAAGCGGTACACCGCGTCCCAGGCCAGGTCGATCGCGTTGAGTTCGATATGCGCGATGGCGTGGATGAAGGCAGCCCGTCCTTCCACACCGCCCAGTCCGCGCCGCGGCACTTCGCGCGGGTGCACCAGCGCCAGCTGCGCCGGCCGGCCCGGCATGCGGATCGGCTTTGGCGGTGGCGCGTCGGCAGCCACCTTCAGGCGGCCGGCGCGGAACGCAGCGGCGTAGGCCTGGGTCAGCGCCACCTTGCGCAGCGGGTCGGCTTCGGCCAGGCACTGCTGCGCTGCGCGCAGCAGGTCGCCAGCAACGTCGGGCACGTCAACCACGCCTGGTCCTCAGGCGCGGCGCTTGTGCTTGGCGTCGTCCGACCGCAGCTGCTGGATGCGCTCGAAGTAGCCCGGTTCAATGCCGGTCGGGTAGTGGCCGTTGAAGCAGGACGAATCGAAGTTGCGCAGCGCCGGATTGCCCTCGCTCACTGCCGCTTCCATGTCTTCCAGGTCCTGGTAGATCAGCCAGTCGCAGCCCAGGTGGGCTTCGATCTCTTCCACGGTGCGGTTGTGCGCGACCAGTTCCTCGGCCGCCGGCATGTCGATGCCGTAGATGTTCGGGTAGCGCACCGGCGGCGCGGCGCTGGCCAGGTAGACCTTGCGCGCGCCCGCGTCACGGGCCATCTGCACGATCTGCTGGCTGGTGGTGCCACGCACGATCGAATCGTCCACCAGCAGCACCACGCGGTTGCGGAACTCCAGGTGGATCGGGTTGAGCTTGCGACGCACCGACTTCACGCGTTCGCCCTGCCCCGGCATGATGAAGGTACGGCCGATGTAGCGGTTCTTGATGAAGCCTTCGCGGTACTTCACGCCGAGCACGTTGGAGATCTCAAGCGCAGCGTCGCGCGAGGTATCCGGGATCGGGATGATGGTGTCGATGTCGTGGTCCGGGCGCAGGCGCAGGATCTTCTCGCCCAGCTTGATGCCCATGCGCATGCGCGCCTTGTGCACCGACACGTTGTCGATCATCGAATCCGGGCGTGCGAAATACACGTATTCGAAGATGCACGGGGTGTGCTCGGCCGGCTCGGCGCAGATCTCCGAAAACAGCTCGCCACGCGCGGTGATCACCAGCGCTTCGCCCGGCTGCACATCGCGCACGCGCTGGAAGCCCAGCACGTCCAGCGCGGCCGACTCGGACGCCACGATGTACTCGTCGCCCTCGGCATGGCTGCGCTTGCCCAGCACCAGCGGACGGATGCCATGCGGGTCGCGGAAGGCGACCAGGCCCAGGCCCAGCACCACGCTGACCACTGCATAGCCACCCTTGCAGCGGCGGTGCACGCCAGCCACCGCGCGGATCGCGGCTTCCGGGCTCAGCTGGCGCTGCTGTTCCAGTTCGTAGGCGAACACGTTCAGCAGCACTTCGCTGTCCGAATCGGTGTTGACGTTGCGGCGGTCCTGTTCGAACACCTGCTGGCGCAGCGCCTCGGTATTGATCAGGTTGCCGTTGTGGGCCAGCGCGATGCCGTACGGCGAATTGACGTAGAACGGCTGCGCCTCGTCCATGCCTTCCGAACCGGCAGTCGGGTAACGCACGTGGGCGATGCCGACGCTGCCTTCCAGGGTGGACATGGTGCGGGCATCGAACACATCGCGGACCAGGCCGGTGGCCTTCTGCACGCGCAGGCGGCTGCCGTTGGCGGTGGCGATGCCCGCCGCGTCCTGGCCACGGTGCTGGAGGACGGTCAAGCCGTCATACAACTGCCCGGCGACGTTCTGGTTGCCGACGATTCCGACGATGCCACACATGGTGCGAGGTCTCCGCTGGGCTGTGCCCAGTTACAAGGAAGGTGGCCGTACCTGGCCGCGGTGGTCGCCGCGCCTGCGGTCGACATTGGCCGGATCGCCCGGCTCGATACTGTCCGGCAGTGCTGGGGCGTCCGGACGCACTTCGGCCGGATCGTAGGAATCGCCCTGTTCCGCTTTCGCAGGCCGCAGCCATCCGCTGCCTGCCACTACCTGGTTGAGGATGCCATTATCGCCTGCCGCGCCCGGCTTTCCCAACCCGGCGCCTGCGTTCTTGCCCAACTCCATCAATGCAGATGGGGACAGCGCGTCGGTCGGCAAGGCCTTGGGCAGCAGATCGGCCCCGGGAACCTCCCAGTGCGGCAGCTTGCTGTTCATCCAGGCAACGGTGGGGTTCAGCAGTGGCCGCACCGCCGAGCGCTGCCAAGAGGGCTCGGCGGTCAGCGGGGTGAAACTGCCCAGCAGCAGCAGGATCGCGGCGATCAGGCCGCCCCGCACGGCGCCCAGCACCCCGCCCAGCAGGCGGTCCAGGCTGGTCAGCATGCTGCGGTGGACCAGAGCCTTGATGACCATGCCGATCACCGCAACCACGATCATCACGCCGATGCCGACCCCCAGGTAGCCACCGACGAAGTGTTCGCCACCGGGGGCCGCCGGGGCGGCCCACCAATGGGCGGCGTCATTGCCGAAGGCGAAGGCCGCCCACGCGGCCAGCAGCCACGACAGGGTGCCGATGACGATTCCCACGAAGCCGCGCAGCATCCCCAGCAGGGTGGAGGCGGCGATCACGATCAGCAGCACCACGTCGATCATGGCGCCCCGCTCCTTCGGCGGCGCTGGCAACGAGGCTGCGCGTGGGTCATGGGTGCGGTCGGACCATGCCGGCCACGCCGACCTTGGCGGCAACCTGCGCCTTCAGCTGCTCGGCATCGCCACGGTTGGCCACCGGCCCGACGCGGACGCGATGCAGGGTGCCCTTTTCGGTGCGCACCTGCTCGACAAAAGCACTGAAGCCGGCGGCGCGGACCTTGTCGCGCAGGGCGTTGGCATCGTTGGCCTGGCCGAACGCGCCCAGCTGCACGGCAAAGCCGACGCCGCTGGCGGCCGGTGCTGCCGGCGTGGCCGGGGCCGTTGCCGGCTTGCTGGCGGTGGCCTCCGGCTTCGGCTCGGGCTTCGGGGTTTCGGGCTTCGGCGCCGGCTTCGGCGGCTCGGGCTTGGCCGCCGGAGTGGTCGTTGCAGTCGGCGTACTCGGCGGCAGGCTTTCACTGCGCACCGGGTTGCTGCTGGCCGACGGCGCGGTGGCGGCGGATGGGGTACTGGCGCTCGGCGTAGCCGGTGCCGGGGTGGCTGCCACCGGGGCGCTGCTGTCCGCTGCGGCATCCAGGGTGATCACTTCGGCCTTCACATCGGCACGGATCTTCACCGCCTGCAGGCGGGCGGCCTCGGCCTGTGCACGGTCGGCGTACGGCCCCACGCGCACGCGCCACGCCTGGCGTCCGTTGATGGTCGCCGTTTCGGCGAAGCCCGGCAGCTGCGAGCGCTTCAGGTAGGCGATCACCGCGTCGGCGTCGGCCTTGCTGCCGTAGGCACCGAAGGTGACCGCATAGTTGCCGGCGGCGACCGTCGGCGAGGTGTCCACGGTCGGCGGAGTGGCCGGCGTGGCGGCGTCCTGCAGCGGCTTGGCCTGCCCGGTCTGCAGGCCGGTGGCACCACCGGCCGGGGCGACCAGGGGCAGCTCACGGGTTTCGAACTGGCCATCGGCCGGGGCATCCGGCGCGGCGATCGGCACATTGGCCACGCCGCTGTCCGGTGCGGGTCCCTTGACCAGCATCGGCAGGAAAATCACGGCCAGTGCCACCAGCACGATGGCACCAATCAGACGCTGTTTCAGAGGCGTATCCACGTGAGGCAGGCAACTGTCCGGAGATTGGCATCGATTATACGGGTGCCGGACCGGACGGCGTCGGCGTTGGCTGAACGCGTATCAGGCATCGCCCTGCAGCCATTGCAGGGCGGCGGCAGCGGTATGGAAGGAGCCGAACACCAGCACGCGGTCACCGCGCTCGGCCTGGGCCAGCACCTGCGCCAGTGCCTGTTCGACGCTGTCAGCCAGCAGCGCCGTGGCGGCGGCGGTGCCGGCCAGGCGTGCCTGCAGCTGGGCGGCGCTCTGCCCGCGCGGGCCTTCCAGCCCGGCCAGGGTCCACTCGCCCACCACGTCCTCCAGCGCCTGCACCACCCCCGCTGCGTCCTTGTCCTGCAGCGCGGCGTACACCGCCAGGGTGCGCCCGGCCGAGACCTCGGCCTTCAGCGCACGCGCCAGCTGGCCCGCCGCCTGCGGGTTGTGGCCGACGTCGACGCGGATTTGCACGCCATCGCGCTCGAATGCCTGCAGCCGGCCGGAAATGCGTGCCGCTGCGACACCGGCGGCCCACGCCGCACGCGGCACCGGCTTGTCCAGCGCGCGCAGCGCGGCGATGGCGGCACCCGCATTGGCCAGCTGGATCGGGCCGGCCAGCGCCGGGGTCGGCAGTTCCATGCGCAGGCCGACATCGCGCCAGCGCCAACGCTGCGCATCGATCGGCTCGTAGAAATAGTCGCTGCCACCACGGATCGCATTGGCGCCAACCAGGTAGGCACGGCGCAGCACGCTCGACGGCGGATCGGTCTCGCCCAGGATCACCGGCTTCCAGCCGCGGATGATGCCGGCCTTCTCGGTCCCGATCGCCTCGCGATCCTCGCCCAGCCACTCGGCATGGTCGATGTCCACGGTAGTGATCACCGCCACGTCGGCGTCCACGATGTTGACCGCATCGAGGCGGCCGCCCAGGCCCACTTCCAGTACCGCCAGGTCCAGCCCGGCGTCGGCGAACAGCTGCAGCGCGGCCAGCGTGCCGTACTCGAAATAGGTCAGCGTGATCTCGCCACGCACGGCTTCGATGGTATTGAACGCGGCGACCAGCGCGGCATCGTCCACGTCCTGGCCGTCGATGCGCACGCGCTCGTTGTAGCGCAGCAGGTGCGGCGAGGTGTAGGCACCGACCTTCCAGCCGGCGGCGCGTGCAATGGCTTCGATGAAGGCCACGGTTGAGCCCTTGCCGTTGGTGCCACCGACCACGATGGTGCGCTTGGCCGGCGCGCCCAGGCCCATCGCCGCGGCCACGGCGCGCACGCGCTCCAGGCCCATGTCGATGCTCGCCGGGTGCTGGCGTTCAATGTAGTCCAGCCAGTCGGCCAGGGTGGTCGGGGTGTTCGTCACGGCAGCGGTTCCAGCAGAAGCAGTTGATGCGGGGGATGGATCAGAGGGCGCGGTGCTTGGCTTCGCCGAAGAACGGCGTGTGGTGGGCGCAGTCGTTCAGGCGCACCACTTCCAGGCTGTCCAGGTCGGCGCCTTCGAGCAGGTTGAGCGTGGTCGGTGCCTGGCGGAAGGTCCACAGGCGGGGAAGCGGCAGGCCCAGCACCTTGCACAGGATCACGCGGTTGACCGCATCGTGCGCAACCACCAGCAGAGTGTCGTGCTCGCCGAGGCCTTCGGTGGCACGCGCCAGCCCACGCCAGCTGCGCTCCAGCACCAGGCGCAGCGATTCGCCGCCGGGCATCAACACCGTATCCGGCTCCTCGCGCCAGGCCTGCAGGCGCGACGGATCCTTCTCGTGGATCTCGCTCGCCAGCAACCCTTCCCATTCACCGTGGGCGATTTCCTGCAGCTCGGGCTCGGTCAGCAGCATGTCGGCGCGGGCGGCGCCAAGCGCCAGCTGCGCGGTGCGCTGCGCGCGCGACAGCGGCGAGGCGACGGCACGGGTGATGTCCACCGAGGCCAGGCGGGCACCCAGTGCCTGGGCCTGGGCTTCACCGATCGGCGAAAGCGGAATATCGATCTGGCCCTGGTAGCGGCCTTCGGCGTTCCACGGCGTTTCGCCGTGGCGGGCAAGCAGGATGCGCATGCGTGCAAGGGGTCCTGGGGGGAGGAGGTTTCCGCGTTTCGTTCACATCCTGTGAAGTACGCGGAACAGGGATGATACCTGTTCGGCGCACCGGGCCGGGCATGAAAAAACCCCGCGACGTGGGTCGCGGGGTTTCGGAAACTCCGGCTGTCTGGTCGAGGTTGCCGGCCAGCGGCCGGCACTACCTCACTTCGCCAGGTTCAGTTCCTTCAGCAGCTGCGGCGCCGGCGCCACTTCCTGCATGATCCACTGCATGTAGCGGCTGTCGACGGCGATCATGCGGGTCATCACCGGGTCGAACACCCAGTTGGAGCTGACCGATTCCCAGTTGCCATCGAAGGCCAGGCCGACCAGCTTGCCGTTGGCGTCCAGCACCGGCGAACCCGAGTTGCCACCGGTGATGTCCAGGTTGGACAGGAAGTTCACCGGCACCGAACCAATGCGCTTGTCTTCCAGGCCGCCATAACGCTTGGCCTTGACCGCATCGAGCAGCGCCTTCGGCGAATCGAACGGATCCTCACCGGTTTCCTTCGCCGCCACGCCTTCCAGGGTGGTGAACGGGGTGTACTTCACGCCGTCCTTGCCATAGCCCATGACGTTGCCGAAGGTGATGCGCAGCGACAGGTTGGCGTCCGGGTAGACGAACTCACCCTGGCTCTTCTTGTAGTCGGCCACGGCCTGCAGGTACAGCGGGCGCGCGGTCAGCGATTCGCCTTCGCGGATCTTCTTCTGCTCTTCCTGCTTCAGCAGTGCCGGCATGACGGCCACGGCGTACTGGATGGCCGGATCGTTGCTGGCCTCAAACGCGGCGCGGTCGGCCTTGAACCATTTCAGGCGTGCATCCAGGCTGCCCAGCTCGGTGCCCGACAGCTTGCCCACCAGCGATTTCACCGCAGCGGCATCGCTGCCGGCCAGCCACTTGTTCAGCACTTCGTTGTCGCGCTGTGCGGCCGGCAGGGCCACGTACTGCTCCAGCCAGTAGGCCTGCAGCTGCTGGTCCATCTTCGCCACGTAGCGACGGTCCATCTGCTTCAGGCCACCTTCGATGGTGGTCAGGTCGCGTTCCTGGTAACCGGCTTCGCGTTCGGCATCCGGCTTGCTGCGCTCGATCGACAGGCGGTACAGGGTGATCGCCGCGCCAACGGCCGAGGTGTTGTTGAACTGACCGACGAACAGGTCGCGTTCGCGGGTCGACTTGCTGGTATCCAGATGCTTGAGCAGCTGCGCGTGTGCCGCCAGGGCCGGCTTGCCGGCAGCGCCCTGCTTCTTCAGCCACGCCAGCACGGCGGCTTCTTCAGCCTGCTTCTGGCCCGCGGCGTCGATGCGCTTGAAGCCTTCCAGCTGGCCCAGGTAGTTCTTGGCCACGTTGTTCATGCTGGCGGCGGTGGCGGCGTACTTCACCTTGACGTCGGCGTCGGCCTTGCCGGCGTCGGCGATCATCTTCAGCACGGCGTTGTAGTGCTTGGCGATGGTCGGGTAGGTGAAGCTGGCGGTTTCGTTGAATTCACCGGCCAGGGCATAGCGGTTGGTGCGGCCCGGGTAGCCCGCCACCATCACGAAGTCGTCGGCACCCAGCGGCTGGTCGGCGAACTTCAGGAAGTGCTTGGGCTGGTACGGCACGTTGTCGGCGGCGAAGGCGGCCGGCTTGCCGTCCTTGCCGACGTAGGCGCGGTAGAACGAGAAATCGCCGGTGTGGCGCGGCCACATCCAGTTGTCGACGTCGCCGCCGAACTTGCCGACGCTGCCCGGGGGCGCGTAGACCAGGCGCACGTCCTTGATTTCCATGTTGCGGAACAGGCGGTAGGTGTTGCCGCCGGAGAAGCTGTACAGGCGGCAGCGGAAGCCGGCATCGGCTTCACAGGCGGCGACCTGGGCCTTGTCGAAGGCGTCCAGCGCACGGCTGCGGGCCAGCGGGTCGTTGCCGGCGGCAGCGATGGCGGCCTTGGCCTGGGTGGTGACGTCGGTGATCTGGTCGAGCACGAACACGCGGGCGTTCGGGCCGGCGCTCAGTTCGTCCTTCAGGGTCGGCGCGTTGAAGCCGTCCTTGATCAGGTTCTTCTGCGCGGTCGAATTCAGCTGGATGGCGCCATAAGCGCAGTGGTGGTTGGTGACCACCAGGCCCTGCGGCGAGACGAAGCTGGCGGTGCAGCCGCCGAGGGCGACGACCGCGCCCATCGGGTCGCCGGTCAGGTTGGACAGCTGTTCCGGGGACAGCTTCAGGCCGGCCTTCTGCAGCGGGCCGGCGATTTCCGGCAGCTGCTGCGGCACCCACATGCCTTCAGCGGCATGGGCGACCTGGGCCAGCCCGAGGCTGGCGACGATGGAGAATGCAAGCAGGTTCGAGCGCATGGAGCGGCCCCTGGTAGTGGAACCCTCGATTGTAGCCCGCCGCCCTGCCCCGCCCCGAACCCCGGAAGTCATGGGCCTACTTCTTGCGCTGCCATGCGCACGTCGGCCGCGCACATGGAATGGTCCAGAGGGGGCGTGGTCACCCTGGTCGGGACCGTTGGCGCCATGGATGGCGCCATCGAGCACCATGGATGGGCTTTTGCGTGTCCCGGCCAGGGTGACCACGCCCCCTCCCCCGGAATCAAGGAGGCGCTGCTGTTTGCGGCACGTTCGAAACGCCCGCCGGCGCACGCCTTTCGTTCCGCCAATGCACCCGCAGCGCAACATGGGAAATCCGCGCGGCACCCTATAATCCGCGCTTTCCCCCTGATGAGTTCCACCCCGATGGCGCAGCAAACGATGAAGGCCCTGGTCAAGCGCGAAGCGGCCAAGGGCATCTGGCTGGAAGAAGTTCCGGTGCCGACCCCGGGCCCGAATGAGGTCCTGATCAAGCTGGAGAAGACCGCGATCTGCGGTACCGACCTGCACATCTACCTGTGGGACGAGTGGAGTCAGCGCACCATCAAGCCGGGCCTGACCATCGGCCACGAATTCGTCGGTCGCGTCGCCGCACTCGGCTCGGCCGTGACCGGCTATGAAATCGGCCAGCGCGTCTCGGCCGAAGGCCACATCGTCTGCGGCCACTGCCGCAACTGCCGTGGCGGCCGCCCGCACCTGTGCCCGAACACCGTCGGCATCGGCGTCAACGTCAACGGCGCCTTCGCCGAATACATGGTGATGCCGGCCAGCAACCTGTGGCCGATCCCGGACCAGATCCCGTCGGAGCTGGCTGCGTTCTTCGACCCCTACGGCAACGCCGCGCACTGTGCGCTGGAATTCAATGTGATCGGCGAGGACGTGCTGATCACCGGTGCCGGCCCGATCGGCATCATCGCCGCCGGCATCTGCAAGCACATCGGTGCGCGCAACGTGGTGGTGACCGACGTCAATGATTTCCGCCTGAAGCTGGCCGCCGACATGGGTGCCACCCGCGTGGTCAACGTGGCCAACCAGTCGCTGAAGGACGTGATGAAGGAACTGCACATGGAGGGCTTCGACGTGGGCCTGGAAATGAGCGGCAACCCGCGCGCGTTCAACGACATGCTCGACTGCATGTACCACGGCGGCAAGATCGCCATGCTCGGCATCATGCCCAAGGGCGCCGGCTGCGACTGGGACAAGATCATCTTCAAGGGCCTGACCGTGCAGGGCATCTACGGCCGCAAGATGTACGAGACCTGGTACAAGATGACCCAGCTGGTGCTGTCCGGCTTCCCGCTCGGCAAGGTGATGACCCACCAGCTGCCGATCGACGACTTCCAGAAGGGCTTCGACCTGATGGAAGAAGGCAAGGCCGGCAAGGTTGTTTTGAGCTGGAATTGACCCTTCGCCGTGCGCGATGGGTGGGTGCCGAGCTTGCTCGGCACACCTTGAAATTGAAAAAGGCGCCCGATGGGCGCCTTTTTCTTTGGTGTTGCCGGCCAGCGGCCGGCACTACCCGTAACGCCTGCGGCGTTACTTGCCGACGGCGACGCTCAGCATCACCCGGCTGTGGGCCAGCTTGCCGGAATTGTCACGGCCGTTGCCGTCGGTGCCGTAGTAGCCCAGGCCGACGTTGAACAGGCCGAACTGGCGCGCGACGCCGACGTTCCAGTCGGTGTAGTCCTTGGCGATGCCGTCCTCGAAGGTGCTGCGACCGACGTTGGCATTCAGGGTGAAGTCCTTCGGCAGGCCCCAGCTGCCGCCCAGGCCGAAGTACCAGCCATCGGTGCTGCTGTTCCAGACATCGTTGGTGTAGGCCACCGTCAGCTTGTAGGTGTCATCCAGCGTGGTGGTGGTGATCAGCTCGTTGTAGTTCTGGTGGCTGGACTTCAGGTAGGTGTAGCGGTTCAGCAGCACGTCGAAGTTGACGCGCTCGGTGACGTCCACGCCGTAGCCGATCAGGTAGTCGACCTCGGTCTTCGGGTCACCCGCACCAAAATCCACGCCCGAGCCCCACACGCCTGCGTACAGGCCAACCGGGCTGGTGTAGGTGAAACCGGCCTGCAGGGTCGGATCCTCGTCGGTCTGCGACACACCACGGAACAGGTAATCGGAAACAGCGGTGACGTTCCAGCTGTACGGCGATTCGTTTTCCTGGGCGCTGGCGGCGAACGGGGTGGCCAGGGTCAGGGCAGCGGCAATGGCGAGGCAGGCACGGGCGTGCTTCATGGGCGTCTCCGAGGGTGGCGGGGGCAGGAAGGGGGAGCGGGCAACCGGCGCCAGACAGGCGCGGTTCACGAATTTTTAACCCGTTTGCTATTGCGATGCAACATGTGCCACCCGTGGCGGTGCCCTGCCCGGCCCGGTCGAAGGCCGTC
The DNA here is from genome assembly GCF_059371575.1 of Stenotrophomonas sp. YJH_SMC_4. NCBI lineage: Bacteria > Pseudomonadati > Pseudomonadota > Gammaproteobacteria > Lysobacterales > Lysobacteraceae > Stenotrophomonas > Stenotrophomonas sp. YJH_SMC_4. The sequence continues at coordinate 22,984 of NZ_JCAFUR010000024.1, read as the reverse complement.
GTAGCCCGGTAGAATCAACGGTTTCCCCGTTCAGAGCCGTGCCCACGCCATGACCGACGCCTCCTCCGCCCTGACCCGCCACTACGCCGAGGAACTGGACGCCATCCGCGCCCAGGGCCTGTTCAAGTCCGAGCGGATCATCACCAGCCCGCAGTCGGCCGAGATCACCCTCGAGGATGGCCGCAAGGTGCTGAACTTCTGTGCCAACAACTATCTGGGCCTGGCCGACCATCCGGACCTGATCCAGGCAGCCAAGGATGCGCTGGATACCCACGGCTTCGGCATGGCCTCGGTGCGCTTCATCTGCGGTACCCAGGACCTGCACAAGCAGCTGGAGAAGCAGATCGCCGACTTCTTCGGCAAGCAGGACACCATTCTGTACGCGGCCTGTTTCGACGCCAACGGCGGCCTGTTCGAACCGCTGCTCGGTGAGAACGACGCGATCATTTCCGATGCACTGAACCACGCCTCGATCATCGACGGCGTGCGCCTGTGCAAGGCCAAGCGCTTCCGCTACGCCAACTGCGACATGGCCGACCTGGAAGCCCAGCTGCAGGCCGCCGATGCCGCCGGCTGCAAGACCAAGCTGATCACCACCGACGGCGTGTTCTCGATGGACGGCTTCATCGCCCCGCTGGACGAGATCACCGCGCTGGCGAAGAAGTACAACGCGCTGGTGCACATCGACGAATGCCACGCTACCGGCTTCCTCGGCGCCACCGGCCGTGGCTCGGCCGAAGTGAAGGGCGTGCTGGAAAAGATCGACATCATCACCGGCACCCTGGGCAAAGCCATGGGCGGCGCACTGGGCGGCTTCACCTGCGCCAGCGCCGAGGTGATCGAGCTGCTGCGCCAGCGTTCGCGGCCGTACCTGTTCTCCAACTCGCTGCCGCCGCATGTGGTGGCCGCCGGCATCAAGGCGTTCGAGATGCTGGCCGCCGCTGACGACCTGCGCGACACCCTGGTGGAGAACACCCGCTACTTCCGCGAAAAGATGGTCGCCGCCGGTTTCGACGTGAAGCCGGGCGTGCACCCGATCAGCCCGGTGATGCTGTACGACGCACCGCTGGCGCAGAAGTTCGCCGAGCGCCTGCTCGAAGAAGGCATCTACGCGATCGGCTTCTTCTTCCCGGTGGTGCCCAAGGGCCAGGCGCGCATCCGCACCCAGATCAGCGCTGCGCACAGCCGCGAGCACCTGGACCGCGCGATCGATGCGTTCACCCGCATAGGTGTCGAGCTGGGTGTGATCAAGGGTTGATCCCAGCGGTCAAAGCGTGCCGACCAAGGTCGGCACCTACCAGAGCTTGAGGGCGTGCCGACCGAGGTCGGCACCTTCCCGGCATCACTTCTTTTTCTTCTTGCCCTTCGGCTCGTCCTTGCTGGCCACCACCACCGGCTTGGCGGCAGCGTCCTGGCCGTTGCCCTTGGCAACGCGGATGCCGTTGGCCTTCATCCAGGCATCGAACTCGTCGGCGGTCATCTTCTTGTCGCCGTTGCTCATCAGGAAGCGGTAGCTGCCGCGGCCATCCAGCTCCGGGGTCTTCACTTCCACCACCGGGGTTTCGGCCGGCGTTTCTGCCTTGGCCACCTTCTTGTGGCCACCACAGGCGGTCAGCAGCACCATCGGCAGCAGCAGACCTGCGCAGCGCAGGGTTTGGTTGAGGGTCGGGTGGTACATGGGCAGGCTCCGTTCGGGAAGTTCAGCAACCAGGCGCCCCCTACGCCTGGAACGGTGGCCGGCAACCGCCGGCCGCGGGCGATGATCAGCCCGGTGCAGCGGCCCCCAGCCGCTGCTGGTCATTGACCTCCAGCATCCGCCACTGACCCTTGCCGAGATCGCCGAGCTGCAGCCCGCCGATCGCAACCCGGACCAGGCGCAGCACCTGCAGGTCGAAGGCCGCCAGCAGGCGGCGGATGTGGCGGTTGCGGCCCTCGTCGAGGACCACCTCCAGCCACGCGGTCTTGTCGCCGCTGCGCAGCACGCGCACGGCCTGGGCCACGAGGAACTCGCCCTCGTCCTCCACGCCGGCCTGCAGGGCCGCCAGCGTGGCGTCATCTGGCAGGCGGTCGACCTGCACGTGGTACGTCTTCTGCGGACCCGTTTCCGGATCGGTCAGGCGCGCGGCCCACTGCGGATCGTTGCTGAACAGCAACAGCCCTTCACTGGCCTTGTCCAGGCGCCCGACCGGCGCGATCCACGGCAGCCCTGCACCATCGAAACAGCGGTAGACGGTGTCGCGGCCACGCTCGTCCTGCGCGGTGGTCACCACCCCGCGTGGCTTGTTGAGCATCAGGTAAAGGCGCTGCGGCGCGCCCATCGGCTGGCCATCGACCTCGATCGGCGGCGCCGGCTGGCCAATCGGGAACTCGGGATCCCGCACGATGCGGCCGGAGACGCGTACGCGGCCCTCGGCAATCCAGCGCGCGGCCTCGCTGCGCGAGCAGACGCCGGCCTTGGACAGCACGCGCGCCAGGCCATGACGGACACCGGCGGCTGTGGCAGCGGGAGTCGCACGCCCACGCGATGCGTGGGAGCGGGCGGCGGGGGCGGCAGGTGGGCGGCGCGTGCGCAAGCCTCTGCTCCCCGCGGCGCTTACTTCTTGTCGACCGGCTTGGTCTCAGCCGGTGCTTCGGCCGGGGCCGGAGTGGCGGCCGGAGCCGGACGCGCCTTGACCACACGCACGCCACGCGCCTTCATCCAGGCGTCGAACTCTTCGGCGGTCATGCGCTTGCCGTTCTGGCTCATGTCGAAGCGCCAGGGCGTGTTGTCGAATTCGGTCTGCGGCTTGTAGGCCGCCGGATCGTTCGGCTTCACCGCCGGTGCGCTCGGAATGGCCTTGGCGATGTTCTGGCAGCCATCGATGCGCAGGCGCTGCAGCACCTGGTCCAGCGACTGCGACGGATCGTAGTTGCTGCTCAGCACGCCGGCCGGCATGCCCAGCTGGTTGCCACGGATGTAGAGCTCGTCGGCCACCGGCGCGATGGTCGTGGCCGGCAACGGCAGCGGCGAGGCGCTGGTGTTGACCGAGCAATCGACCGCAGCGTGGGCGGCGGGAACCAGGGCCAGCGCCAGGACGGCGGCCGATGCAGAGCGCAGCATGAAGGGCATCCAGGAAAGGAAGTGACGCGGCGAGTTTAGCAATGCCGCGACAGCTTTCAAGCGCCACTTTCAATGAATACGACAACCCATTGGTTTTACGGACAAAAACCCGACGAACGGTTAGCCCCCCCGGAGCGGCAGGCACCGGTTGCCGGGCCGCAGAAACAACAAGACCCGGCCGAAGCCGGGTCCTGCTGTGTCCTACTGGCAGAGCGTCAGAACTTAGTTCTGGACGTTCAGCTCGGTACGACGGTTCTTGGCGCGACCTTCCGGGTTGTCCGAACCATCCGGGTTGGTGTTCGGAGCAATCGGACGGCTCTCGCCGTAGCCGATCGGGCCGACCAGGCGACCGGCGTCAACGCCGTTCTTGGTCAGGTAGTTGTACACGGCGGTAGCACGACGCTCCGACAGCTTCTGGTTGTAAGCGTCGGTACCCTTCGAGTCGGTGTGACCGGCGACTTCAACGCGCAGATCCGGGTAACGCTTCAGGATCTCGGTGGCTTCGCTCAGGATCGCCACGGCGTCCGGACGCAGGTTCGACTTGTCGAAGTCGAAGTTGACGCCCTTCAGGTCGATGGAGACCGGCACCGGGCAACCGTCCGGACCGATGGTCTGACCCGGCTGCGAGTTCGGGCACTTGTCGTCGCAGTTGTTGACGCCGTCACCGTCGTCATCCAGGTCGGCGCAGCTCGGGGCAACCGGAGCCGGAGCCGGAGCAGCCGCGACCGGAGCCGGGCCCAGCGGGATCACGACGCCGACCGAAGCCAGCACGTCGCCGAACCAGCTTTCATCGTTGCCGGCACGCTTCGGGTTCACGCTCTGGTCGTCGAAATCAGCGCGGTAGGCGACTTCGGCACGGACAGCGACGCGCTTCTCGAAGGTGGTCTGCAGACCGACGCCGACCTTGGCGGCAAAGTTGCCGTCCTTGCGGTCAGCCAGGCCACCGCTGATCGGGTTGTACTCTTCTTCCGACTTCTGGTAGCCCAGGCCGGCCAGCAGGTACGGGTTCCAGCCGCGGCCTTCCTTGATGAAGTGGCGACGCAGGTCCAGCGAGACGCCGTACTGCGACCAGTTCATGTCCTTGTTGGCGTCGAAGTTCGGGTTCTGGTAGTTCAGCTCACCGTCCAGCGACCAGTTCGGGCTGATGAACTTGCCCAGGCCCAGGGTGACGAACGGAGCGTCATTGGTCAGGCGGTCGCTGTCCTGGAAGTTGAAGCCGGCCGAACCGGTCAGGTACCAGCGGTCATCGAACTCCTGCGCGGACGCAGCCTGGGCGAAAGCCAGACCACCCAGCAGCGCGGCAGTAAGGATCTTCTTGTTCATTGAGTACAGCTCCTATTTCGGGGGTATGAAACCGGTAGAGGCATGGGCCAGCACTAGTGCGTCGATGTTCGACAGCCGATTCAGCACGCCACCGCCGCGAACATTATGCTCAGGCGGGTGAAGGTCATGTTAACAGTCCCGTAACATGTGAAGTATCGCGCCCGACCCTCCACCGGTCCGACGTTGAAACCCTATACAGGATGATGAAAATCCGCAAGACCCTCACGCTGCAAGGGTTTGACGGGGTTTAGGTGCGGAATACGACATATTGCGCAACAGCTTGCTCCACCCGATTCAGCGTATCTGCTGAAACGTGAGGAACTCTATGATGGAGCCACGTACCCAGCCGGAGCCGAGATGAAAGCTGTCGCCCTGAGTCGTGAATCCGCCCCTGCCCTCTGCGATATCCGCCTCCCCCCGCCGCTGCCTCCGCGTGGCCGCGACCTGCTGATCCGGGTCGAGGCCGTCTCGGTGAACCCGGTCGACGGCAAGCAGCGGGCGGCCACCGATCCGGCCACGCTCGAAGCACCCCGCGTACTCGGTTGGGACGCCGCCGGGGTGGTCGAAGCGATCGGCGAGGACGCCAGCCTGTTCGCGTCCGGCGACGAGGTCTACTACGCCGGTGATGTCACCCGGCCAGGCTGCAATGCGCAGTTCCATCTTGTGGACGAACGGCTGGTAGCGCGCAAGCCGACCACGCTCGACTTCGCCGAAGCGGCCGCACTGCCACTGACCACGCTCACCGCATGGGAACTGCTGTTCCAGCGCATGCCATTGCAGCTGGATGATCGCCGCCATGCCGGCCAGCACCTGCTGGTGATCGGCGGAGCAGGCGGTGTTGGATCGATGGCGATCCAGCTGGGCCGGCATGCCGGATTCGAGGTGATCGCCACCGCCTCGCGTGAATCATCGATCGACTGGTGCCGGCAGATGGGTGCCCAGCATGTAATCGACCACCGGCAGCCGCTGCTGCCCCAGCTGCAGGCATTGGGCATCGACGCAGTACAGGTCGCGCTCAACCTGGCCGACACCGACCATTACTGGGATGCGTTGGGTCAGCTGCTGGCGCCACAGGGCCATGTCGGCCTCATCGTCGAACCGCGCGGCGCGCTGCGCATCGGTGATCCCTACAAGGCCAAGTGCATCGGCATCCACTGGGAGTTCATGTTCGCGCGTTCACGCTTCGCCACGGCGGACCGCATCGAACAGCACCGCATCCTCAGCCGCGCGGCCAGCATGATCGACGCTGGCCAGCTGCGCGGCACCCTCAGCGAGACGCTGGGCGCGATCAATGCGGCGAATCTGGACATCGCGCATCAGCGCTTGGCCAGCGGGCGCACGGTGGGCAAGCTGGCGCTGGCCGGCTGGGGCGACTGAGCCAGGCTGGAACGCCGGTGCAGTGCCGGGCCATGTTCGGCTGGCGGTGCCAGGCAAAGCAGCCGGAGCATGGCCCAGCTCCACAGAACGGCCCATACGCAGGATCGACGACTCCTGTAGCGGCGGATCGGTCGGCATCTGTATCTATGGGAGTGACTGAATCGGGATTACGGTGGAAACAGATCCCTCCCCTCTCCCCGAGCGCCACCATGCCCACCGCCCTGCCCCTGCGTCTGCTGCAACTGATCATCGGCCTGTTCCTGTACGGCTTCGGCGCCTCGCTGATGATCCGTGCAGCGATCGGCGTGGCCCCCTGGGACGTGTTGTCGCAGGGCATCGCCGCACAGACGCCGCTATCGTTCGGCCTGGCCACCAATGTGATCGGTGCACTGGTGCTGCTGCTGTGGTGGCCATTGCGACAGAAGCCGGGTGTCGGCACCGTGCTCAACGTGATGTTGATCGGCCCATCCGCGCAGTTCGGGCTGTGGTTGCTTCCCCCGGCGGTCGGCCTTGGCTGGCAGCTGGCGATGTTCTGCGCCGGCATGCTGCTGGTCGCCCTGGCCACCGGCCTGTACATCGGCGCCAAGCTCGGGCCCGGCCCGCGCGACGGCCTGATGACCGGCCTGCATGCCCGCACCGGCTGGCCGATCTGGAAGGTGCGCAGCCTGATCGAGGGCAGCGTGCTGCTGCTGGGCTGGTGGCTCGGCGGCAATGTCGGCGTCGGCACCCTCGCCTTCGCCCTGCTGATTGGCCCCCTGTGCGGAGTAACGCTGGGCTGGTTCGGGATTGGGCGTCCCCCGGTAGTGCCGGCCGCTGGCCGGCAACCGCAATCACCCTGAGCTGATCGAATGCCGGCCAGCGGCCGGCACTACCGCCCCCCGGAGTTCGGGGGCAGCGCCGCAGGCGCGGGGGGTGGAGGCTGGTAAGTGGGGCCCGCGGTTCGCGCAGCGAAATGCGGGAGCGACAGCACGCATGTGCCGAGCGTACCCGGCCAGCGGCCGGCACTACCGCCCGCGCCCCTTGCCCCGGCCGCCGTTTCCCGGCACGCTTCGCGCTTCCGTACGCAAGCGTATCGATCATGTCGCCAGCCAACGAAAGCGCCTATCCCCACCTGTTCGCCCCGCTGGACCTGGGCTTCACCCAGCTGCGCAACCGCGTGCTGATGGGTTCGATGCACACCGGCCTGGAAGATCGCGCCCGCGACTTCCCGCGCCTGGCCGCCTACTTCGCCGAACGCGCCGAAGGTGGCGTCGGCCTGATCGTCACCGGTGGCTTCGCGCCGAACGTGGTCGGCTGGCTGAAGCCCTTTGGCGGAAAGCTGTCCTGGCCCTGGGAAGTGCGCCCGCACCGGCAGCTCACCGCGGCCGCGCACCAGCACGGCGCGAAGATCTGCCTGCAGCTGCTGCATGCCGGCCGCTATGCCTACCATCCCCTGTCGGTGGCACCGTCGAAGCTGAAGGCGCCGATCAACCCGTTCACCCCCCGTGCGCTGTCGGCCAGCGGCGTCGAGCGGCATATCGCCGACTACGCACGCAGCGCAAAGCTGGCCCGCGAAGCCGGCTACGATGGCGTCGAAGTGATGGGCTCGGAGGGCTACCTCATCAACGAGTTCATCGCCCCGCGCACCAACAAGCGCTCCGACCGCTGGGGTGGCGACGCCAACCAACGCATGCGTTTTGCAGTGGAGATCGTGCGCCGCATCCGCGAGGCCTGCGGCCCGGACTTCATCATCATCTACCGCCTGTCGCTGGTGGATCTGGTTGACGACGGCAGCAACTGGGAAGAGATCGTGCAGCAGGCCCAGGCCATCGAGGCGGCTGGCGCGACGATCATCAATTCCGGCATCGGCTGGCACGAAGCGCGCATCCCGACCATTGCCACCTCGGTGCCGCGCGCCGCCTTCGCCGGTGTCACCGCCAAGCTCAAGCCGCATGTAACGGTGCCGCTGGTGGCGACCAACCGCATCAACATGCCCGACGTCGCCGAGCACATCCTCGCCAGCGGCGGCGCCGACATGGTGTCGCTGGCGCGCCCGCTGCTGGCCGACCCGCAATGGCCCAACAAGGCCCGCGCCGGCCGCGCCGAGGCGATCAACACCTGCATCGCCTGCAACCAGGCCTGCCTGGACCACGTGTTCGAGAACAAGCTGGCCAGCTGCCTGGTCAATCCGCGTGCCGCACACGAGACCGAGCTGGTCTACCGCCCGGCTGCCACGCCGAAAAAGGTCGCGGTGGTCGGCGCAGGTCCGGCCGGCCTGGCTTGCGCCACGGTGGCCGCCGAGCGCGGCCACCAGGTCACCCTGTTCGATGCCAACGACGAGATCGGTGGCCAGTTCAACGTGGCCAAGCGCATCCCCGGCAAGGAAGAGTTCCACGAGACCCTGCGCTATTTCCGCCACAAGCTGGCTGAAACCGGCGTGCAGCTACGCCTGGGCACGCGAGCAGATGCGGCCAGCCTGGCCGGCTTCGACGAGGTGGTGCTGGCCACCGGCATCACGCCGCGCAAGGTCGACTTCCCCGGCGCCAACCACGCCAAGGTGGTCAGTTACCTGGACGTGCTGCTGGGCCGGGTCACGGTGGGCGCCAATGCAGCGATCATCGGCGCCGGCGGCATCGGCTTCGATGTCGGCGAGTTCCTCAGCCACGCCGGTGAGTCCCCCTCGCTGGACCCACAGCGCTGGATGGCCGAATGGGGCGTGGACAGTACCTTCGAGACCCGCGGCTCCCTGGCGCGGGCGCAGGCCGAGGCCTCGCCGCGCCGGCTGTGGCTGCTGCAGCGCAGCCCGGGCAAGCCCGGTGCGCGGCTGGGCAAGACCACCGGCTGGATCCATCGCGCCACGCTGAAGGCCAAGGGCGTGCGCATGCTCGGCGGCGTCGAGTACCTGGGTGTTGACGATGAAGGCCTGCGCATCCGCGTTGAGGGCAGCGAACAGCTGCTGCCGGTCGATCATGTGGTGGTCTGCGCCGGGCAGGAACCCAACCGTTCGCTGCAGGCCGAACTGCAGGCCGCCGGCATCAGCGCGACGTTGATCGGCGGTGCCGATGTAGCGGCCGAACTGGACGCCAAGCGGGCCATCGACCAAGGCAGCCGGGTGGCCGCCGCGCTCTGATGAGCGCCTGAATGGGGGACGGAATGTGATTTCCGTCACCCCTCCCGAACCTGAATGTCAAGCCGGACGGTTCACGATGCGTTCGGCTACGCCCCCCTACCTTGCGCCATCTTTCCGCTCACCAGCCAGTTTCCGGTGAGCCGGCGCAGCCCCCACGATCGGTACTGGTCGTTTCTTTTGGGGCTGCCCACGGGGCGGCCCCGATGGCCGCCTCCCCATGACGCCAAGTCGTACCCCGCATCCTGTCGCCCCCGCGACTGGAAGCGGAGAGTGCGGCCCATACGGAGCAAGGAGTTATATGAAACTGGCCTGGATTCTCTGGCTGTCGCAGTTGTTGCCGCAGCCGGCCGCTGATTCACTGTGTCTGAGCACCACCGTTTACCTGGAAGCCCGCGACCAGACCCTGCGCGGCCAGCAAGCCGTTGCCGAGGTCGCCCTGCGCCGCCTCGACAGTGGCCTGTGGGGCGACTCGATGTGCCAGGTGGTCACCGCGCGCAAGCAGTTCGCGCCGACCATCGTCTCCCCCGGCACCCAGCTGGGCAATGACGCGGCCTGGAGCGAGGCAATGAACGTGGCCTTCGACGCCGAGCGCAACTGGGCGCTGCCGGCCGGCGAGCGCCGCGAGATCGTGCCCGGAGCCAGCCACTTCGCCGCGTTGTCCATCGCCAGCCCGAACTGGCGCAACGCCTACCAGGTGGCCACCATCGGCGATCACACCTTCTATAAGGTGCAGAACCTCAAGCCGCGGCAGTCGTAACGATCCGTGCTGGCGGCAGCGTTGCCGCCCGCTGGCAGGCTCTGGGATAGTGGGCGTTTCCCGCCCGCATCACCTGGAGTTCCCATGAAGCTGTACAGCAAGCCCGGTGCCTGTTCCACCGCCGACCACATCGCCCTGCAGTGGACCGGCCAGCCGTTCGAGGTCGAACTGCTGAACAAGGACACCCTGAAGGGTCCGGAATTCCTCAAGATCAATCCGGCCGGCGCCGTTCCCGCGCTGGTCGATGGCGACTTCGTGCTGCTGCAGAACGCCGCGATCATGGGCTATATCGCCGACACCTACCCGCAGGCCGGCCTCGGCGGCGATGGCAGCGCGCGCCAGCGTGCCGAAGCCACCCGCTGGCTGGCCTTCGTCAATTCCGACGTGCATCCGGCCTTCTCGCCGCTGTTCGCACCGGGCAAGTTCATCGCCGACGAAAGCCAGTTCGACGCGATCCGCGCCGCCGCACACAAGCGCCTGCGTGGCCTGTTCGAGACCGCTGACAGGCAGCTGGCCGACAAGCCCTGGCTGGCCGGCTTCCGCAGTTTCGCCGATCCGTACTTCTACATCACCCTGCGTTGGGCCGCCGGCACCAAGGTCGACCTGTCGGGTCTGGACAACCTGGCCGCCTACAAGGCACGCATGGACGCCGATGCCGGCGTGCAGGCCGCACTGAAGGCCGAAGGCCTGGCCTGAGCCTGACCCGGGGTCGGATGAGCCTGACCCGGGGTCGGATCCGTCTGCACAGCAGGCGGCTCTGACCCCACCGGCGCCATCACCACACTCAGCCGATCTGGCGGATCACTTCACCGTTGGCATCGCGCAGGTAGGTCGGCACCACTTCGATGCGCAGCGCTCCCGCCACCGGGTAGATGCCACGTTCGGCACGCACGCCCGCCAGGGCCTGCAGCCCCGTCTCGTCCAACGCCCAGCGCGCGCTGTCGGCCGACACGTCGCCCACGTCACCACGCCCGGCTGGAATGAACTCCCACTGCCGCTCGCGGCTGGCCAGTTCCAGCGACTTTCCGTGGCGCAGGCGCAGCGGCAGCAGTTCGCAGACGCTCGCGACCTGGCCCGCGCCGAGCACCAGTGTGGTGACGCCAGCCTCCTGCCTCCAGTCCAACGTCTCGATGAACAGCATGCCGGTACTGGAGCCCTCGCGCTCGCTGCCGGCCCGCACCTGTGCGGCGAGTGTCGGATCCTCCAACAGGTTGCCGCGATGCAGGTCACTGATCCACAGCGGCATCGCCGGTTGCAGCGCCTGCAGCACGCCGCGCGTCGACCAGCGCTTGACCGCTTCCATCTCCTCATCGGTCAGCCCGACCAGCTGCAGGAACTGCAGGTGGCCATTGGCGGTGTCGCGCGCAGGCAACTGCGGATCGGCGATGAAGGCCAGGTGGCACAGACGCGTGCCGGTCTCCAGCGCGATCGGGCCGTTGGCGTTCAGATGGTGACCATCCTCGAACACGTTGCCGCTGCCAAACACGTAGCGCGCCAGGTTCTGCAGCAGGTTCATCGGCCACACCGGCGGGGTACTGCCGGCGTGCTCACCGGCTTCAGCAGCCAGGCGGAAGGTCAGCTCGAAACCATAGCCGCTGGCGGCGGCATCGCTGCTCTCCTTGGTGTACAGCTCGGAGAAGCCGTAGGTGATGTAGTGCCAATGCGGTACCGGTGCATCCACCCAGTAAACGCTGATGCCATCCAGTGGATCCTGGCCACCCAGCGTGTACGGCAACGCCGTACCGTAGTGACGGGGTTCCTGGCCGGCATACAGCGGCGCCAGCGCCGCATTGATCGCGTCCCAGCCTGGGGTGTCGGTGTCGTCGTGGTCGTCCTGCACGCGGGACTCCTTGTGGGGAAGTGAACCGATCACTTTACGCGGTGGCTCATGCCTGCACGACCTCGCCGCCACCATTGACCACGGCGGCCTGGGTTTCCTGCCACCAGCGCTGCGCCAGCGCCGGGCTGCGCGCCTTGCCCACCGCCGCCAGCAGTTCCGGGCACAGGCGTTCCAGTGCAAGTGCATCGGTGCAGCGTTCAATCTTCAACTGCATGAAGTAGCCCTTCAGGCCCAGGTGGCGCCGCACCGCCTCGCTCATCGCGTCGTACAGCTGCTGGTACAACGCCGGATCCTGTTCGCGGCCGGTGCTGATGCCACGTACCGGTGCCACCTCGGCATTGCCACCGATCACTTCGATCAGGCCCTGCGCTTCCAGCTGCTCCAGTGCATCGGCCGGCGCGCGCAGGCCTTCGAACAGGCCACGCAGTTCGGTGTCATCGCGATGGCCGTCGACCATCAGCAGGATCGAACGCAGTGCCGCCGGCAGGCGCCGGCCACGGTCTTCGATTTCCTGACGGCCAGCAGCCGTCTTGGCGTGCAGCAATGCCATTGCCTCCCCCTCCCTCGATGCACAATGCCGGCGCGCCCTGACGGGCACGCCCCCCCTGTGTGCCATCCCCGGACGGCACGCGCCTTCCCCGGCGCGCGCCGCGTATTGCAGGTCGATGACAGGCCGAGCTTAGCGCAAGTGCCGCGGGTAGTGCCGGCCGCTGGCCGGCAACCTCGGGATTGAGGGGGGTGCCGGCCAGTAGCCGGCACTACCGGATCAACGGCCCAGCGCGCGGCGGATCTCCTCCAGCGCGCTGGGGTCGTCCAGCGTCGACAGGTCACCCGGGTCGCGCTGTTCGGCCAGCGCCTGCAGCGAGCGCCGCAGCAGCTTGCCGGAGCGGGTCTTGGGCAATGCATTGACCACGTGTACGTGCGCCGGGCGTGCGACCGCGCCGAGCGAGGTGGTCACCGTCGCCATCATCTCGGCCACCACCGGCGCCGGATCCTCGCCATCCAGGCCCTGCTTGAGGGTGACGAACACCAGCGGCACCTGCCCCTTCAGTTCATCCTTGACCCCGATCACGGCGGCCTCGGCCACCCGCGGATGGCTGGAAATGGCCTCCTCGATCTCGCGCGTGCCCAGACGGTGCCCGGCTACATTGATGACATCATCGGTGCGACCGAGGATGAAGGTGTAGCCATCGTCGTCGCGGATCGCCCAGTCCAGCGAGCTGTACAGCAGTTCCTTGAAGTGGCTGAAGTAGCTCTGCAGGAAGCGGCTGTCATCATTCCACACGGTGCTCATGCAACCCGGCGGCAGCGGTGGCGACACCACCAGCACGCCCTTCTGCCCCGGTGCGACTTCCTCGCCGGTGTTCTCGTCGATCACCTTCATCCGGTAGCCGAGATTGGGGAAGCCCGGCGAACCGAAGCGCACCGGCTTCATCTCCAGGCCCGGCAACAGGGTCAGTGCCGGCCAGCCGGTCTCGGTCTGCCAGTAGTTGTCGATGATCGGCTTGCCGAGCGCTTCGCTGATCCAGTGCGCGGTCGGCTCGTCGAGCGGCTCGCCGGCCAGGAACAGGTACTTCAGCGCGCGCAGGTCGTGGCGATGGATGAAGTCCGCGTCGTGCTTCTTCAGCACGCGGATGGCGGTGGGCGAGGAGAACATCGTGCGCACGTTGTACTGCTCGCACAGCGCCCACCAGATGCCCGGGTCCGGGTTGGTCGGCAGCCCTTCGTACAGCAGCGAGGTGCAGCCACCGATCAGCGGGCCGTACACATTGTAGGAGTGGCCCACCGCCCAGCCGACATCGGAGGTGGAGAACATCACCTGGCCTGGCTTGCAGTCGAACACGGTCTCCATCGACTGCGCCATCGCCACTGCATAGCCGCCCACATCGCGCTGCACGCCCTTCGGCTTGCCGGTAGTGCCGGAGGTGTACAGCAGGTAGCTCGGCTCGCTCGCTTCCAGCCACTGCACCGGCACGTCGACTTCACCGATCTGCGCACGCAGCGTGGCGTAGTCCACATCGCGGCCCGGCACGCGTGGTTCGGCTGCGTCCAGCCCACGCGACACGATCAGCACATGCGGTGGCGGCGACGCCGCTTCGGCACAGGCGGCGTCGACCATCGGCTTGTACGGAATCAGCTTGCCACCGCGCATACCGGCGTCGGCCGCGATCAGCAGCTTGGGCTTGGCATCGTCGATGCGCAGCGCCAGGTTGTGCGCCGCAAAGCCCCCGAATACCACCGAGTGCACCGCACCGATGCGCGCACAGGCCAGCATCGCGAACACCGCCTCGGCCATGTTCGGCATGTAGATCACCACACGGTCACCGTGGCCGACGCCGAGGTGCTTGAGTACCGCGGCGAAGTCGTTCACTTCGCGGTACAGCTGGTGATAGGTGATCTCGCGTGTGCTGTTGGTTTCGGTGGAGATGGCGACCAGTGCGAGCTGGTCGGCGCGCTCGGCCAGGTGGCGGTCGACGGCGTTGTAGCAGAGATTGGTTTCGCCGCCGACGAACCAGCGCCGGAACGGCGGGTTGCTGTAGTCGAGCACCTGCTGCGGCGGTTTATGCCAATGGATGCGCTTGGCTTCCTCGCCCCAGAAGGCCTCCGGCTCGTCGATCGAGCGACGGTAGGTTTCCTCGTAGTTCATGACGCAGCCCTCCCAGACAAAGTCATGGGTTCGAGGATAGTCCGGTGCTGCCGCGCGGGCCGCCCTACCTTGGTAGGGGGGTGGGGTTTGTTATGCAGGGCTTGCAGCCCTGCACCCGCGGTAGTGCCGGCCGCTGGCCGGCAACCTCGGAAGCAACAGCCGAAGCAACAGCAGAAGCTGGCTTACTGGGGGATGGCGGGGTGGGTCCGATTGCGGGGGACGCCGTGAATCCGTCCTTGGAGGCTCGGTCGCCGCATCCATGCGGCTCACGCCCCCGCAACCGGACCCACCCCGCCTTCGACAGATTCCGCGATCTGCCGGAACGGCATATTGTTCTGGTCGGTGTCGACCTTGGTCGACTGCTCTGGTAGGTGTTGACCTTGGTCGACGCGGTAGATCCACGCCATGCGTGGATGGTTCATTCGATATCTGACAGAAAAATCGTGTCGACCAAGGTCGACACCTACCAACAGCTGCGCGGAACAACGGCCACCGCTACCAACAGCCGAGTGAACCTGTCGAAGGTGGGGCGGTGTCGGAGTGCGGGGTGTCAGCCGCATGGATGCGGCTGCCAAGCCTACACGGACGTACTTGCGGCGGCCCCGCACTTCGACACCGTCCCGCCAACCCACGTATAGCCCGCTTTTGACGTTGACGTTGATTCTGCGGGTGCAGGGCTGCAAGCCCTGCCGCCCCCCTAGAACGGAGCCGCGGACTCGAACGCGAGCACCTCGCCCGTCACCGGGTGGGTGAACTGCAGGCTGCACGCATGCAGATGCACGCGGTGCGCCGGTGCCGCGTCATACAGCACGTCGCCAACAATCGGATGGCCAATACTGGCCATGTGCAACCGCAGCTGATGGCTGCGGCCAGTGATCGGTTCCAACGCCACGCGCGTGCGCCGCGCTTCTACATCACGCGCCAGTACGCGCCAGCGGGTCAACGCCGGCTTGCCGCGTTCGTGATCGACCATCTGCTTCGGCCGGTTCGGCCAGTCCACGATCAGCGGCAGGTCCACTTCACCGGCATCGCTTTCGATCACACCCCGCACGACGGCTTCGTAGCGCTTGCCAACCTGGCGCTGCTCGAACTGCATCGACAACGCCGCCTGCATGTCCTTACCACGCGCATGCAGCAGCAGGCCGGAGGTCACCTGGTCCAGCCGGTGCACGGTCAACGCATCCGGATACAGCGCCTGCAGGCGCGCGACCACGCAGTCCTGGTTCTCGGCGCTGCGGCCGGGTACGGACAACAGGCCAGCCGGCTTCTCGGCCACCAGCAGTGCGTCATCGATGTAGTGCAGGTGGATCATGCGGTTCCAGGAATTCCAAATGAAAACGGGGAAGCCGAAGCCTCCCCGTTTTCTGCGTACCAACCAACGGTCGGTACCTACCTTGATGGAAGACGTACCGGCCGGAGCCGGTACCGCCTGCATCAGCCCAGCAGGTGGGCGACGCCGGCGCGCTCTTCTTCCAGCTCGGCCAGGGTCTTGTCGATGTACTTCTGGCTGAAGTCGTCGATCGGCAGGTCCTTGACCAGGGTGTACTTGCCGTTCTCCGTGGTCACCGCGAAGCCGAAGATCACGCCTTCCGGAATGCCGTAGGAACCGTCGGACGGCACGCCCATGGTGACCCACTTGCCGTTGCTGCCCAGCACCCAGTCACGCACGTGGTCGATCGCTGCGTTGGCGGCCGAAGCAGCCGAGGACGAGCCACGGGCTTCGATGATCGCCGCGCCGCGCTTGCCGACGGTCGGGATGAAGGTGTTGGCGTTCCACTCCTGGTCGTTGATCGCATCGGCGATCGACGCACCATCGGCGGTGGCGAAACGGTAGTCCGGGTACATGGTCGGGCTGTGGTTGCCCCACACCACCAGCTTCTCCATGCCACCGACCGGCTTGCCGAGCTTGGTCGACAGCTGGCTCAGCGCGCGGTTGTGGTCCAGGCGCAGCATGGCGGTGAAGTTTTCCGGCTTCAGGTCCGGGGCCGACTTCATCGCGATGTAGGCGTTGGTGTTGGCCGGGTTGCCGACCACCAGCACCTTCACGTCACGGCTGGCGACCTTGTTCAGCGCTGCACCCTGGGCGGTGAAGATCTTGGCGTTCTCCAGCAGCAGGTCCTTGCGCTCCATGCCCGGGCCGCGCGGACGTGCGCCGACCAGCAGGGCGATGTCGGCGTCCTTGAACGCGACTTCGGCGTCATCGGTGCCGACCATGCCGGCCAGCAGCGGGAAGGCACAGTCTTCCAGCTCCATCATCACGCCCTTCAGGGCGGCCTGGGCCTTGTCCACCGGCAGTTCCAGCAGCTGCAGGATGACCGGCTGGTCCTTGCCCAGCATTTCGCCGGAGGCGATGCGGAACAGCAGGGCATAACCGATCTGGCCGGCGGCGCCGGTCACGGCAACACGAACGGGTGCTTTCATGGGGGTTTCCTCTTGCTTGCAAGCGTTTGATGGGACGCCGCGGGCAGAGCCACGCAGGCCAGGCGGGCGGCGGGGAACAGGGAAACGGCCACCCATGGGTGGCCGTTTCGAAGGGGGATCAGGCGGCGAGGTGCTTGTTCCACTCCGCGACGCGGTCGGCCTGGGCGGCCAGCACGGCGTCGACGTCGCCTTCCAGGGCGATCGAATGGATCACGTCGCCCTGCTTGACCGAATCAACGATGGCCTGGCCTTCCAGGACCTTGCCGAAGACGGTGTGGCGGCCGTCCAGCCAGTCGGTCTTGATGTGGGTGATGAAGAACTGGCTGCCGTTGGTGTTCGGGCCGGCGTTGGCCATCGACAGCGAGCCGACCTCATGCTTCACGCCGTTCTTCTCGTCTTCGAACTTGTAGCCCGGGCCGCCGGTGCCACGACCCTGCGGGCAGCCGCCCTGGATCATGAAGTCGGCGATCACGCGGTGGAAGATCAGGCCGTCATAGAAGCCGTGCTTGACCAGGTTCACGAAGTTGGCCACGGTCAGCGGCGCCTTGTCGGCGAACAGCTCGACCTTGATCGGGCCCTGGGTGGTGTCGAAAGTGGCGATGAGGGACATGAAGATCCTTGATGCAGAGGGGAACGCGTCTAGCCACCTAGTTTACACCTGCCTCGTGGCGGCGGCGGCTTCGACCATCGGTGAAGAACCCGGCTTCAGCCCGTGGACGGGAAGCCGCGTCTCCGGGCGCTGGCGGCCCCGGCCGACGCGGCGGACAGCCAGCTGAATGGGCCCCGCGACGGATGTGAAATCCACCTTTTCGCGAATCGTCAAGTTCGACGTATAATGTTGGACTTCTTTTTCCAAATCCGGCGCCGACTGGCCCCCTTTCGTATGTCCATCGAAAATCTTCGCAACATCGCCATCGTCGCCCACGTCGACCATGGCAAGACCACCCTGGTCGACCAGCTGCTGAAGCAGTCCGGCACCCTGTCCGAGCGCACCGTCCTCGCCGAGCGCGTGATGGACAGCAACGACCAGGAAAAGGAACGCGGCATCACCATCCTGGCCAAGAACACCGCCATCACCTGGGAAGACAAGAGGACCGGCATCAAGAACCGGATCAACATCGTCGACACCCCCGGCCACGCCGACTTCGGTGGTGAGGTCGAGCGCGTGCTGTCGATGGTCGATACCGTGCTGATCCTGGTCGACGCGATGGACGGCCCGATGCCGCAGACCCGCTTCGTGACCCAGAAGGCCTTCGCGATGGGCTTCAAGCCGATCGTCGTGGTCAACAAGGTCGACCGTCCGGGCGCCCGTCCGGAATGGGTGATCGACCAGGTCTTCGACCTGTTCGACAAGCTCGGCGCCACCAACGAGCAGCTGGACTTCCCGATCGTCTACGCCTCGGGCCTGAACGGCTATGCCGGCCTGGAAGACACCGTGCGCGACGGCGACATGACCCCGCTGTACGAAGCGATCATGCAGCACGCGCCGAAGCCGGAAGTGGATCCGGAAGGCCCGTTCCAGATGCGCATCAGCCAGCTGGACTACAACAACTTCGTGGGCGTGATCGGCATCGGCCGCATCCAGCGCGGCACCCTGAAGAAGAACATGCAGGTCGCGGTCATCGACCGTGAAGGCAAGAAGCGCAACGGCAAGGTGCTGCAGGTGCTGGGCTTCATGGGCCTGGAGCGCATCGAGCAGGATTCGGCCGAGGCCGGCGACATCGTGGCCATCTCCGGCATCCAGGAGCTGACCATCTCCGACACCATCTGCGCACCGGACTTCCCGGAAGCGCTGCCGGCGCTGACCGTCGACGAGCCGACCATCTCGATGACCTTCCAGGTCAACAACTCGCCGTTCGCCGGCAACAAGGACCTGTCCGGTGGCAAGTTCCTGACCAGCCGCCAGATCAAGGACCGCCTGGACCGTGAAAAGGTCCACAACGTGGCCCTGAAGGTCGAGCAGCTGGAAGACGCCGACAAGTTCCTGGTCTCCGGCCGTGGCGAACTGCACCTGTCGGTGCTGATCGAGAACATGCGCCGCGAAGGCTACGAGCTGGCCGTGTCGCGCCCGGAAGTGATCATCAAGGAAATCGACGGCCAGCTGATGGAGCCGATCGAGCAGCTGGTGGTGGACATCGAAGAAATCCACCAGGGCGGCGTGATGGAAAAGCTGGGCACCCGCAAGGGCCAGCTGAAGAACATGGAATCGGACGGCAAGGGCCGCGTGCGCCTGGAGTACCAGATCCCGGCCCGTGGCCTGATCGGTTTCCAGAACGAGTTCAAGACCCTGACCCAGGGTTCGGGCCTGCTGTTCCACGTGTTCGACCACTACGGTCCGAAGGAACAGGGCGCGATTGCCAAGCGCATCAACGGCGTGATGATCGCCAATGCACCGGGCACCACGCCGGCCTACTCGCTGGGCCCGCTGCAGGAGCGCGGCAAGCTGTTCGCTGCTGAAGGCGACAACGTGTATGAAGGTCAGCTGGTCGGCATCCACTCCAAGGACAACGACCTGACCGTCAACGCGATCAAGACCAAGCCGCTGACCAACATGCGCGCTTCGGGCAAGGACGATGCGATCCAGCTGACCCCGGCGATCAAGTACTCGCTGGAACAGGCCCTGGACTTCATCGAAGACGACGAGCTGGTCGAGATCACCCCGAAGGAGATCCGCCTGCGCAAGAAGTTCCTGACCGAGAGCGATCGCAAGAAGGCTTCGCGCGGCGGCTGAGCCAGCACCCCGTGAACCAGAGCGGCTACAACCCGGATCCACACCGGCATCCGGGTCTGCACGTCATCGCCCTGCTCGAAGCGAGCAAGGCGATGCTGGCGCTGTTGGCCGCCACCGGGCTGGAAGTGCTCGGACCGCAGCCGCTGCGGCACGGCATCATGGCCCTGATCCGGCGTTTCAGCCTGGATCCGGACCATGGCACCCTGCCCTCGCTGCTGCACATGATCAGTCCCGACGCGGTCCACCTGGCCGCGGCGGGGATGATCGGCTACGGCCTGCTGCACCTGGTCGAAGCCTGGGGCCTGTGGCGGGCCAAGGCCTGGGCGTCCTGGCTGGGCTGCTTGACCGCCGCCCTGTACCTGCCTTTCGACATCTTCGCGATCATCCGCCATCCCGGCTGGCCGTCATGGACGATCCTGGCGATCAACCTGATCGTGGTCTACGTCCTCGCCCGCGACCTGCGCAAGCGCCACCGCTGAGCACCGGCTACACTGGGGATTGGAGCCGACCAAGCCGCCCCATGCGCCCGTCCTTGCCGCCTCTGCTGACCTGCCTGCTCGCCGCGCTGCCGGCGCTGCTTTCGGCTGGCTGCAGCCCGGCCACGCCCAGCGCGCATGCGGCCGAACCTGCGAGCCGCAACGTGCCGTTCCCGTACGCCGAAACCGATGTCGCCGACCTGCAGGCGCGGATGACTGCCGGAGATCTGGACAGCACCACCCTGACCCAGGCCTACCTGCAGCGTATCGCCGCCCTGGACCGCACCGGGCCCCGCCTGCGCGCGGTGATCGAGCTCAACCCCGACGCGCTGAAGGAAGCCGCCGCACGCGACCGCGAGCGCCGCGAAGGGCGCCTGCGTGGGCCGCTGCATGGCATCCCCCTGCTGCTGAAGGACAACATCAACGCCGCACCGATGGTCACCAGTGCCGGCTCGCTGGCCCTGCAGGGCTTCCGTCCGGACGATGCCTACCTGGTACGCCGGCTGCGCGAGGCTGGCGCCGTAGTGCTGGGCAAGACCAACCTCAGCGAGTGGGCCAACTTCCGCGGCAATGACTCCATCTCCGGCTGGAGCGCGCGCGGCGGCCAGACCCGCAACCCCTACCGCATCAGCCATTCACCGTGCGGCTCCAGCAGCGGCAGCGCGGTGGCCGTGGCCGCCAACCTGGCCAGCGTGGCGATCGGCACCGAAACCGACGGCAGCATCGTCTGCCCGGCGGCGATCAACGGCGTGGTCGGTCTGAAGCCGACGGTCGGGCTGGTCAGTCGTGATGGCATCGTGCCGATCTCCTTCAGCCAGGACACCGCCGGCCCGATGACCCGCAGCGTCGCCGATGCTGCTGCCGTGCTGACTGCGATCGCCGGCCGCGATGACGCCGATCCCGCCACCGCGACCATGCCCGGCCGTGCGGTCTACGATTACACCGCGCGCCTGGACCCGCAGGGCCTGCGCGGCAAACGCATCGGTCTGCTGCAGACGCCGCTGCTGAAGTACCGCGGCATGCCGCCGCTGATCGATCAGGCAGCGACCGAGCTGCGTCGGGCCGGCGCCGTGGTGGTGCCGGTGGAGCTGCCCAACCAGGGCGCGTGGGCCGAGGCTGAGCGCACGCTGCTGCTGTACGAATTCAAGGCCGGGCTGGAGCGCTACTTCAGCACCCACCGCGCGCCACTGCGCAGCCTGGCCGAACTGATCGCCTTCAACCAGGCGCACAGCAAGCAGGAACTGGGCCTGTTCGGCCAGGAGCTGCTGGTGGAGGCCGATGCCACCACCGGCCTGGCAGACCCTGCCTACATCCGCGCGCGCAGTGATGCGCGCCGGTTGGCCGGCCCGGAAGGCATCGATGCAGCCCTCGCCGCCCATCAGCTCGATGCGCTGGTGGCGCCGACCACCGGTGTGGCGTGGCCGATCCGCAGCGAAGGCGACGACTTTCCCGGCGAGAGCTACAGCGCCGCTGCCGTGGCCGGTTACCCCAGCCTGACCGTGCCGATGGGCCAGATCAACGGCCTTCCCGTCGGCCTGCTGTTCATGGGCACCGCCTGGAGCGAGCCGAAGCTGATCGAAATGGCCTACGCCTACGAGCAGCGCACCCGTGCGCGGCGGCCGCCACATTTCGATACCGATGCGCTGATCGACGCCGGCGAACCCTGAGCTCCGGTGACGCCGCGACATCTTGCTTCCGGTAGTGCCGGCCGCTGGCCGGCAGCTCGATCGCTCCGGCGTTGCCGGCCAGCGGCCGGCACTACCGATCCTGTGGCTCCTCCGGCACGATCGCGGCCTCACCATCTTCAGCACCCGGTGAACGCACATCCGCAGTGCGTGCACGTGGACCACGCGGCATATCCAGCTCATCTTCGTGTTGCAGCCGCGCACGCACCTGCGGCAACGACTGCGGATGCTCACGTGCGAGGAAATCGAGCATGCGTTCGCGCACCAGGCAGCGAAGATCAAAGGCATCACCGGAACTGCGCGCGCTGACCAGCAGGCGCACTTGGATCGCGCGCTCGTTGGTTTCGGTCACCTGGGTCACGCAGACGCGCCCATCCCATAGCGCCTGGCCATGGCAGATGCGCTCCAGCTCGGCACGGATCGCCGCGATCGGTGCCCGATAGTCCAGCCACAGAAACGCAGTGCCGAGCAGATCGGCACTGCGCCGCGTCCAGTTCTGGAACGGGTTCTCGATGAACCAGGTCAAGGGCACCACCATCCGCCGCTCATCCCAGATCCGCACGACCACGTAGCTGCTGCCGATCTCCTCGATGCGTCCCCACTCGCCTTCGACGATCACCACGTCGTCCAGGCGGATCGGCTGCGTCAGTGCGATCTGCAGGCCGGCGATGAGGTTGCCGAACACCGGCTTGGCGGCGATGCCCGCCACCAGCCCGATCAGGCCTGCCGACGCCAGCAGCGCCGTGCCGATCTTCTGCACCATCGGGAAGGTCAACAGCACCAGCGACGCACCGAGCACGATGATGCCGCCCATCAACACCCTGCTGAGCACGCGCGTCTGGGTCTGGATGCGGCGTGCCTCCAGGTTGTCGGAGACATCGATGGGATGGCTGCGCAGGATCGCGCGCTCGCCCGCTGCCACCGCGCGTACCAGCAGCCAGACGAAGCAGGCCATCAATGCAATGTGGAGTCCGTGCTGCAGATGGCCCAGCAACGGATCCTGCAGCGGCGTCGCCTGCAAGGCGGGAATCAGCAGCAGCAGCGGCCACGCGGTGGCCAGCGGCAACCCGAGTACTCGACCGATACGCGCACGTCGGCGATCACGCCCTTTCAGCCGGTGATAGATCCACAGGATCAGCCACGCGCCTATGCCGCCCACCACTACGGCCAATCCCAACGGCCATGCGTAGGCCTGTGCGCTCTGCCAGTGCACCGTTGCCACCTCCAGTCGAACAACCAGGTGGACAGCCTCGCGCATGGCGCATGAGCGTCACGTCAGCCGTTCGTAAGCAGGGTGTTGGTCGGCAGGGCTTGCAGCCCTGCACCTGCGGACGCAACGGCAACGGCCGAAGCAACAGCAACAGCAGAAGCGGGTATTCCGTGGGATGGCGGGGTGGGTCCGGTTGCGGGGGGCGCTGCAAGTCCCCCTCCGGGGCCCGGCCCAGCCGCTGGCGGCTGTGCGTTCGGGCGCTTGCGAAGCAGTGCTTCGCAAGCAAAGCGCCCTCACCCATGTAAGCT
>NZ_JCAFUR010000023.1:0-46666 GCF_059371575.1 Stenotrophomonas sp. YJH_SMC_4 | reverse complement strand
TCCCGAACTCGGAAGTGAAACGCAGCTGCGCCGATGGTAGTGTGGCTCAAGCCATGCGAGAGTAGGTCATCGCCAGGGTTTACACCCAAAACCCCGCTGCTCACGCAGCGGGGTTTTTCTTTGTGCGCAGTAAATGCGGGTAGTGCCGGCCGCTGGCCGGCACCCGATGGCATTACATCACCCGGTAGATCCACGCCATGCGTGGATGCCCTCTGCGAGGAGCCAAGGCGCCAACCAAGGTTGGCCGCTACCAACAGCAGGCCCACACAGCAATCGATTGCCGGCCAGCGGCCGGCACTACCAGGGGCAGGTCACGCATAGAAAGACGGCGCCCTGCGGGCGCCGTCCTGATCAAACTCGAATGGAAGGCCCGGATCAGGCGACCCGCGAGACCTCGAGCGGTTCCTGCTGGCGGAATACCGAGACTGCTTCGGTCAATGTGCCGGCCTGGTTCTGCAGCTCGCGTGCGGCAGCGGTGGCTTCTTCCACCAGCGCCGCATTCTGCTGCGTGGCCTGATCCATCTGCACCACTGTCTGGTTGATCTGCTCGATACCGATCGACTGCTCCTGTGACGCCGCGGATATCTCGCGCATCAGGTGGCTGACATCCTCCACGCCGCCGACAATTCCCTGCATGCGCTGGCCGGCATCGGCCACCAGCTGGGCACCTTCGCCCACCTGCCGGCCCGCTTCGTCGATCAGCTTCCTGATCTCCTGTGCAGCCGCCGCCGAACGCTGTGCCAGCACGCGCACCTCGCTGGCCACCACGGCAAAGCCTCGGCCCTGCTCGCCGGCGCGTGCCGCCTCCACCGCTGCGTTCAACGCCAGGATATTGGTCTGGAAGGCAATGCCGTCGATGACGCCGGTGATGTCGCCGATCCGCTTCGAGGCACCTTCGATGGCCTGCATGGTATCGACCACCCGCTGCATGGCCGTGTTGCCGTCACTGGCAGCGCTCTGCGTGGAGGTCGCCAACGCACTGGCCTCACGCGCATGGGCGGCGTTCTGGCGCACGGTGGCGGTCAGTTCCTCCATCGATGCTGCGGTCTCCTGCAGGTGCGCCGCCTGGCGCTCGCTGCGCTCGGACAACGCGCCGTTGCCGGCGGCAATCTCGCTGGCGGCGGTACTGATCGACGCCGCGCATTCCTGGATGCGGCCGACCATGCGTGCCAACTGCCCGGCCGTGGCATTGGCATCGCGCTGGATGGCAGCGAAGGCGCCGTGATACTCGCCGTGCATGCGTCGATCCAGATCGCCGTTGGCCAGTGCCGAGAGCATCTGCCGTACTTCGTCGACGGTGCTGCCGAGCGTATCGAGCAGCTGGTTGATGCCACCGGTCAGGCCATCGAGGAAGCTGGCGCCTTCAGTGGCCTGCAGGCGCTGGTCGAGGTCACCGGCCGCTGCCGCTGCGACGATGCCGGCCACGGCATTCTCCAGCGCGAGCTCATGGGTGCGGTCATGCCATTCCACGGCGAAGCCCAGGCGCACGCCCTGCGCGTCGAACACCGGTGTGACCACCTGCGCGAAGTGCACCGGGCCGATCTGCACCTTGCCGTTGTGCGCTACCTGCAGGCCGTTGAGGATCGCGCGGATGCGGTCCGGGTTGGCGTGGAAACGATGGATGCTGCTGCCGACCAGGCGCTCGGCGTCGAAATCGGGGAAGGCCTGGCGCAACGTCGCCTGCTGGTTGCGCAGCAGCGCCACCACCGAGCGGTTCACGTAGCGGATCACGTGGTCGTTGTCGGCGATCATCATCGCGGTGCGCGAGGCATCGAGGGCCTGGCGGATCTGCGCGTTCTCGGCATGTGACGCGGCTTCGCGCCCACGCTGGGCCTGCACGTGGCGTGCAGTGTCGGCCAGGGCGTGGGCCAGCGAACCCGGCGCATAGGCGCCGGTATCGGCATGCGCGCCAAGATCGGCACCGGTGGCGATATCGCGTGCGAGCGCGGCAAGCCGACGCGGGCCGTGGCCAAGGGCCTCGGTCTGCTGCCGAAGCCGCAGTGCGACCTGGCCGAGGAACAGGGTCAGGCCCGCGAACATGCCGGCCTGCAGCAGCGTCGGCCACAGCGCGGCACCGCCCTGTAGCGGTGCCAGCAGGGCGAGCGTACCGACGCCACCGGCCAGCCACACCGGAAGGCGATCGCGATGGCCCAGCAGCACGCCCAGCAGCAGGGCAATCGGCAATGCCGGTGACAGGCTGATGATCGCGCACAACACAGCCAGCTGCAGCGACAACAGCAACGCCAGACCGTTGCGGGCGACGGCCCGGCCCGCCTGGGCCCCGCCCAACCGCGCGGCTGGCAGCACGGCGACGGCCGCCAACGCGGCAGCCTGCACCTGCGGGCCGCGCAGGGCCAGCGCCAGGCCAGCCAAGGCCAGTACCGCGCTGCCGATCAGCAGGCGGCGGTCAGCGCGGTGCGCGAGCTGCTGCAGGTGCGGCAGGCGGGCGGTATCGGGGGGACGGGAGGATGCAACGGACATCGGCGACTCCTGGATCAGCAGACGACAACGGCCACGCCGCGGCGCACGCAGGAGTGCGTGACCAGGGCGCGAGCCGGGAATTCGGGGAATGCGACGCGATCAGCGACGCGGAGACGGGACACCGCGGCCACATCCTGTGGGTGACGGTGCAATGGAGCAGGCATGCGGACTTCCTTGCAGAACCAGACACACGCCGCAGGCCCGACCGGACCTGCGTGCTGCGGACGCAGGGGCCCGCAACTGATGTATCGGCCGCAGACGCGCAGAGTGAAGCGCGCGGATACCTTTGCTCAGCCCGCGTTGTCGTTGCTGAAGAAGCGCAGGATCACGCCTGCGATCTGTTCTGGATCTTCCATGTGCAGGTGATGGTTGCCGGGAAACACCGCCAACCGCCCATCGCGCAGGTGCTGCAGGCGATCGCTGCGCATCGGCTCGGGGTAGTAGGACTGCGCTGGCGTGGCATAGATCACCTGCGTCGGGCAGGCGATGGCCTGCAGCAGGTTGTCGATCTGGCCTTCGCTGAGACGGATCGCAGTGGGCAGCATCAGGCGCGGATCGCTGCACCAGCGGTAGCCACCCTCGACCGGTTCCACGCCGCGCTCGACCAGCAACCGTGCACAGTGCTCGCTGAGCTGGTTGGTCATCATCCGTGCGCGGATCGGCGCGGCGAGGTCGGGGAACACGCGCAGCTGCTTGCGTGCCAGTGCGCGCGTGGCATTCACATGTTCGCGAAGGCGGTTGGCGGTTTCTTCCTCGGGGCCGCGCAGGCCGCCGAGCGCTTCGATCGCCACCAGGCGCTCGACGCGATCACTGACCGAGGCGGTGAGGCTGGCGATGCCGGCGCCCATCGAATGGCCGAGCAGGTTGAAGCGGTCCCAGCCCAGTGCATCGGCGACGTCGAGCACGTGGCAGATCGCGGCGGCCGTGGTGTAGCTGGCACCGGCCGGCAGATGCGCGCTGTGGCCATGACCGGGCAGGTCGATGGCAACCAGCTGCAGCGACGACAGGTGCGGCGCCAGCGGCACGAAGCTGGCCGCGTTGTCGAGCCAGCCGTGCAGGGCCAGCACGCGCGGGCCATCGACGTGGTTGCGCAGGCCGGCGACGCGCGCGCCACCGACCTCCAGTTCAAACGGTTGAAGGCTCATGCCAGCGAGGCCACGGCCAGCCGCGCAAGCGCGCGTGCGTGCTCCGGTTCGGCGTTGAGGCAGGGGATGTAGCGCATCGTCGCACCGCGCTCGGCCAGTGTTTCGGTGAACCCCAGCGCGACTTCTTCCAGCGTCTCCAGGCAGTCGGTGGCGAAGCCGGGGCACACCACGTCGATCTGCTTCACGCCGGATTCGGCCAGCGCCCACAGGCTGGGCTCGGCATACGGCTGCAGCCAGCGCTCGCGGCCGAAACGCGACTGGTAACCCATCTGCCACTCGTCCCTGCCCAGTTCCAGCGCCTTGGCGATGGCCTGTGCGCTGGCCTCGCAGCGCTGCGGATACGGATCGCCGGCATCGGCCAGGCGCTGCGGGATGCCATGGAAGGAGAACATCAGCGTTTGGCCGCGACCGTGCTGTTCCCAGTAGCGGCGGATCGAGCCGGCCACGGCCTCGACCCAGCCCGGATCGACCGAATAGTCGCGCACCAGGCTGACGGTCACGCCAGGATTGCGGCGCTGCCAGGCATCGACGCGGTCTTCAACCGAGGCAGTGGTGGTGGTGGAGTACTGCGGATACAGCGGCAGCACCACGATGCGGCGCGCACCGTCGGCTGCCAGACGGTCGAGCTCGCTGGCCAGCGCCGGTTCGCCGTAACGCATCGCATGGCGCACTGTCAGGGTCGGCAACAGGGCCTGCATGGCCTGCGCCAGCTGGCGCGTATGCACCATCAGCGGTGAGCCGTCGGGCAGCCAGACCTGGGCGTACTTGGCCGCCGAACGACTGCTGCGCAGGGGCAGGATCAGTCCGCGCAGCAGCGGCTGCCACAGCAGTGGCGGGATCGCGACCACGCGGCGGTCGGACAGGAATTCAGCCAGGTAACGGCGTACGGCGGGGGCCGTCGGCGTCTCGGGCGTGCCTAGGTTGACCGCCAGCACGGCGGTATCGGGTGCGTCGAGCATGGGCGGTATTGTCGCCGATCCGGTGTCGCGCCGGGATGCAGGGTTCGGATTGCAGGCATAGCGCGCATCAATGTGAGCAGGGAACGCTCATTGGGGATTCATGACAACGCTACTAATTTCAGTCACTTGCTATATCTTCCTATGGACTGACTTCTGGAGCCTGCCATGCGTCGCCCGATCCAAGCCCTGCTGATCGCCGCCAGCCTGCTGTCCAGCCAGGCCATGGCCGGGCCGCAGGAAGACCAGCGTGCGCGCAATGCCGTGCGCGTGCTGGCTGAAATCCAGGAAATCCCTGAACAGGGCATTCCGGATAAATTGCTGGACGAAGGCCGCGCGGTCATCGTCATTCCCGACACGATCAAGGCCGGTCTGGTCATTGGCGGGCGTCGTGGCCACGGCCTGATGTCGGTGCGCATGCCCAACGGCGCCTGGTCCAACCCGGTGTTCGTGAAGCTCACCGGCGGCAGCATCGGCTTCCAGGCCGGCGTGCAGTCCTCCGATGTGGTGCTGGTGTTCCGCAACGACCGCAGCCTGGACAACCTGGTCAACGGCAAGTTCACGCTGGGTGCCGACGCTGGCGTCGCCGCCGGTCCGGTGGGCCGCAACGCCGCCGCGGCCACCGACGGCCAGCTGAAGGCCGAGATCTGGTCCTGGTCGCGCGCCCGCGGCCTGTTTGCCGGCGTCGCGCTGGATGGCGCGGTGCTGCAGATCGACGATGCCGCCAATCTGGACGCCTACGGCAGCAACACCACGCCGCGGATGATCTTCGAAGGCCGCGCCGCCGGTTCGCCGTCGATGGATGTGGTCGCCTTCCGCGATCGCCTGGAAGAGGCCACCTACGCGGCGCGCAACAACCGCAGCGGCAACGGTGGCAGCGCGCCGCGCCCGGCTGCCGCCCCGGCCGCTGCTCCGGCGCCTGTTCAGGCAGCACCGGCTGCGCCGGCTGAGGCCACCACCGCGCCGCTGCAGAACGTGCCGCAGAACCCGCCGCCGCAGCAGCAGGGCTTCCAGCCGGTGAATGACGGCGAGATCCGTACGGAAACGCTGGGCGGAAACTGACTTTCGTCACGCGCGCCGGCTGACAGCCGGTGCGCTATGCTCGACAGCCTGATCACTAACGTAACGAGCGTCTTTATGGGCAGTTTCAGCATCTGGCATTGGTTGGTCGTGCTGGCCATCGTCCTGCTGGTGTTCGGCACCAAGCGCCTGACCAGCGGCGCCAAGGACCTCGGTTCGGCGGTCAAGGAATTCAAGAAGGGCATGCGCGACGAGGACAAGCCGAACGCGCAGCTGGGCGATGAGTCGCGCAGCCAGGACGCGTCGCGCACCGCGCAGGACGAGCACGACCGTAACGCTCGCTGATCCGGAGCGGTTGCGGTGTTCGATATCGGCTTCAGCGAACTGCTGGTGATTGCAGTGGTTGCCCTGGTGGTGCTCGGTCCCGAGCGCCTGCCCAAGGCGGCCCGCTTCGCCGGCCTGTGGGTGCGTCGCGCCCGCAATCAATGGGATTCGGTGAAACAGGAACTGGAGCGCGAACTGCAGGCCGAGGACATCAAGCGGCAGATGCAGGACGTGCGCCAGGGCATGCAGGACACCGAGAACCAGCTGCGCGCCAGCGGTGAAGCGATCCGTCGCGAAGCCCAGCAGGCGCAGCAGCAGGGCGATGACCTGGTGCAGCACGTCCGTGCACCGGCGCCCGCGGATCTGCCGCCGCACATGAGCGCCGCGCCCGATGCCGTTGAACCAGCGCAGGACGGTGGTGCCGCCGAGCCGGTTTCGGCCGCGCCCGCTGAAGCTGGTACGCCGCCGCCGGCGCAGAGCCCGGAGCGCCAGCCATGAGTGAACAGGATTTCGGCGAGAGCTCGCTGGTAGAACACCTGGTGGAACTGCGCGGCCGGCTGGTGCGCGCATTGCTGGGCCTGGGCGTGGTGCTGCTGGCGCTGCTGCCGTTCACCCAGAAGCTCTACAACGCGCTGGCCGAACCGCTGGTCTCGCAGCTGCCGAACGGGCAGACGATGATCGCCACCAACCCGGCCGGTGCCTTCTTCGCACCGCTGAAGCTGACCTTCTTCGTCGCGTTGTTCGTGGCGGTACCGTGGCTGCTGTACCAGCTGTGGGCGTTCGTCGCGCCCGGTCTGTATGCACGCGAGAAGCGCCTGGCGGTGCCGCTGCTGGTGTCATCGGTGCTGCTGTTCTACACCGGTTGCGCCTTTGCGTATTTCCTGGTGCTGCCGGCGGTGTTCCACTTCCTCACCACCTTCAGCCCGGACGTGATCGCAATCACACCGGATGCGAATGCCTATCTGGACTTCGTGCTGGCGATCTTCTTCGCCTTTGGTGGCAGTTTCGAACTGCCGGTGGCGATGGTGATCCTGGTGTTGCTGGGCTGGGTGACGCCGCAGCAGTTCAAGGAAGGCCGCGGCTACGCGATCGTCGGCATCTTCGTGCTGGCGGCGGTGCTGACCCCGCCGGACGTGGTGTCGCAGCTGATGCTGGCGATTCCGATGTGCCTGCTGTACGAGCTGGGCATCCACGCCGCACGCTGGCTGGTGCCGTCGTCGGCAGTCAAGAAGCCCGCCGCCTGAAAGAAAAAAGGGGACGGAGGGGATTAAGTCGTTAGCTGCACACACTGGGCATAAACGACTTAATCCCCTCCGTCCCCTTTTTCATCAGGCGTGGAAGATGTCGCTCGAGGTCGGCGTGGTCGGGACCGGCGGGGCGGCGCGGCTGCCACGGTGCACGAACATCTGCTTCCACGCGGCGTAGACCGCGCCGACATACAGCGGCATCAGCACCGTGGTCAGCACCAGCTGGGCGATGAAGGCGGCGGCCAGCGGGCCGCCGATCAGCATCGCGATCTGGATCACGATCACGAACAGGATGTACATGCAGAACGCGGCGATCAGGCCGAGTGCGGCGAACACGATCATCGCGCCGATGTTCTCGATGCAGCCCTGCAGGCTCAGGCGCAGCGCGTGCATGCCGCTCTGCTTGTCGAACACCACCAGTGCCGGCTGGGTGAACATCGCCAGCGACAGCGCGACTGCACTCAGGAACACCAGCAGCATCCACAGCGCGATGCGCTTGGCCGGCAGGTTGGCGACCAGCGCGGCCGCGTCATCCGGCTTGATCTGCTGGCCACTGCGGCTGATCTCTTCCATCTTGGTCATGACCTCGCTGAAGGCGGTGAAGCCCTCGCGGCCGATCATCAGGAACAGCAGCGCGCCCAGCAGCAGCACCGCCAGCACCTGGATCGCCAGCGGCACCAGCAGGTGGCTGACGCGGTGGTCGCGGATCGGCTGCAGCAGGTGCGAGGCCAGGCCCGGGCGGCCTTCATCGATCTCGCCCACGGCATACAGCATGCCGCCGAACATGATCGGCGAAATGGCCAGCGTCATAAGCTGCACGGCCATGCCGGCAGCGCCGGGAATCAGCGTCGACAACAGCGTGACCACCCAGCTCACCAGCAGCCAGGTCAGGCCGATCCGGGCCAGCTGCAGCGGCGCACGCCGGTACAGCGAGAACGTATCCAGCAACCACTGGGCGCCCGCCGAAGCCGGCAGCTTGCGAATCTCTTTCATGGACATCCGGGAAGGACAGGAGGGGGCCGGGCGGCTGCCCGTGCCGCCGATTATCCCTGTTTTGCCACCGGCTGGGCTGAAGACAGCCGTGCCTGGCGGACGAAGCGGCGCAACAGCTGGCGGGCCAGCGGCGCGGCACTGACCGCGCGCTCGATGCTGCGGGCGCAGCCGCCGTGGCGGCCGATGCAGTCGGCGCGGGCACGCACGTAGCCACGCATGTGGTGGGTGGCGAACTCCGGATGGAACTGCACGCCCCAGGCCTGGCGTCCCCAGCGGAAGGCGTGGCAGCCATCCAGCGGCGACCGGGCCAGCACCTCGGCGCCGTCGGGCGCGCGCAGCACGGTCTGCAGATGGGTGGCATGGGCGGCAAAGTGCTGCGGCAGGCCCTGGAACAGCGGGTCCTGCGCGGCCTGCGGCTGCAGTTCCAGTTCGATCGTGCCGGACTCGCGGCCGGCCGGGTTGTAGGCCACCTCGCCACCCAGCGCATGTGCCAGCAGCTGGTGGCCGTAGCAGATGCCGAACACCGGCAGGTCGTCGTGGGCGGTCTGGCGCAGCCACGCGGCGCTGCGCTCGCTCCAGTCGGCATGGTCGGTGACGAAGGCGGCCGAGCCGGTCACCAGCACGCCGGCGAAGGCATGAGGGTCGGGCAGAGCGCCACCGTGCTCGACATCGACCACCACCGTCTCGTGTTCTTCCAGCCCGGCGGCGACGCGGATCCAGTGCGGAAAGCGCCCGTAGCGGCGCAATGACGGCACCGGTCGGCCGGTTTCAAGGATCAGGAACGGGGCTGGGTTCATCCGGGGGCGGCAGTACTGACAGGACTTCCTCGATTGTAGTCAGCCCCTGCGCCACCTTTTCAAGCCCGGCCTGGCGCAGGGTTCGCAGCCCTTCAGCCCGCGCGGCACGGGTGAAACCGGCCAGGTCCATGTCGGCGCGGATCTGCCCGCGCAGCCGCGAACCCAATGGCAGCAACTCATACAGCCCGATGCGGCCGAGGAATCCGGTGCGCCGGCATTCCAGGCAACCGACCGGCCGACAGGGCGTGGCGGCATCTGGATATGCAGCATGGCTATCAGCCAGCACCGCCCAATCGGCCGCGCCGAGGCTGTGCGGCTGCTTGCAGTGCGGGCACAGCGTGCGCACCAGGCGCTGGGCGAGGATGCCGTTGAGGGTGCTGGCCAGCAGGTAATGCGGCACGCCCAGGTCGAGCAGGCGGGTGACCGCCGAGGGCGCGTCGTTGGTATGCAGGGTGGACAGCACCAGGTGGCCGGTCAGCGAGGCCTGCACCGCCATCTGCGCGGTCTCCAGGTCGCGGATCTCGCCGATCATGATGATGTCCGGGTCCTGCCGCAGCAGGGTGCGCACGCCGCTGGCGAAGTCCAGGTCGATGTTGGCCTGCACCTGCATCTGGTTGAACTCGGGCGCGATCATCTCGATCGGGTCCTCCACCGTGCACACGTTCACGTCCGGCGTGGCCAGCCGCTTCAGCGTGGAATACAGGGTGGTGGTCTTGCCCGAGCCGGTCGGGCCGGTGACCAGCACGATGCCGTGCGGGCGCTCGACCAGCGCATTCCAGCCGGCGGCCTCCTGCGGGCTGAAACCGAGCTGGTCGATGCTCTTGAACGCGGCATCCGGGTCGAAGATGCGCATCACGCACTTCTCGCCGAAGGCGGTGGGCATGGTCGACAGGCGCATCTCGACCTCGCGGCCACCCGGCGAGCGGGTCTTGATGCGGCCATCCTGCGGGCGCCGGCGCTCGGCCAGGTCCATGCGGCCCAGCACCTTGATGCGGCTGACCACGGCGGTCATCACCGCCGGTGGCACCTCGAACACCTTGTGCAGCACGCCGTCGATGCGGAAGCGCATGCGCCCCATCTCGCGGCGCGGTTCCAGGTGGATGTCCGAGGCGCGTTGCTCATAGGCGTACTGCAGCAGCCAGTCGACGATGTGCACGATGTGCTGGTCGTCGGCATTGACGTCGCCGGTGCGGCCCAGCTCCACCAGCTGCTCGAAGCTGGGCAGGGTGGTGCTGGCCTCGCCACGCACGTCGCCACGGGCGCCGCGTACCGAGCGGGTGACCCCGTAGAACTCCATGGTGTAGCGATGCAGGTCCAGCGGGTTGACCACCGCCAGCTCGATGCGGCGGCGGGTCAGGTGCTGCAGGTCACGACGCCATTCCTGCACCAGCGGCTCGCTGGTGGCTACCAGCACGCGCTCGGCATCCACCGCCAGCGGCAGGAAGCGGTGGCGGCGGGCGTAGGCATGCGACACCAGCGCGGTCACCGCAGCGACGTCCACCCGGGTCGGGTCGATGCGCAGGTAACGGCTGCCGGTGCGCTGCGCCAGCCACTCGGTCAGGCGTTCCAGGGTCAGTTCGCCGCCGCCGGTGGCGGTCAGCTTGAGGTTGGACAGCAGCACCAGCGGATGCACTTCACTGGCGTTGCGCGCGCCCTGTGCGGAAAACCGCATGCGCTCGCGGTCCTGCTCGGCCACCAGGCCATCGGCGGTCAGGGCCGCGGCAATCTGCTCGAAATGCAGCCGTCCCCAGGGCAGCGGGACGCCGTCCGCCTCGCCGGGCGTGCCTGCCGGCAGCCGATGTTCCATCTGCCTGCTCCTCCCGGGTACGGAATGCCCCGCAGGTCGGCCGTTATACTAGCGCACCCCCTTGCCGGCCAAGACTCGTACGCATGTCCGCGACCCCGACCGTTCCGATCACCTTCCAGGGCCTGATCCAGACCCTGAACCAGTTCTGGGCCCAGCAGGGCTGCGTGCTCATCCAGCCGCTCGACCTGGAGGTGGGCGCCGGTACCTTCCACCCGGCCACCTTCCTGCGTGCGATCGGTCCGGAAGGCTGGAATGCGGCCTACGTGCAGCCGTCGCGGCGCCCGACCGATGGCCGTTACGGTGAGAACCCGAACCGCCTGCAGCGCTACTACCAGTACCAGGTGGCGATGAAGCCGGCGCCGGACAACATCCAGCAGCTGTACCTGGATTCGCTGAAGGCACTGGGCATCGACCCGCTGGTGCACGACCTGCGCTTCGTCGAGGACAACTGGGAATCGCCGACGCTGGGCGCGTGGGGCCTGGGCTGGGAAGTCTGGCTCAACGGCATGGAAGTGACCCAGTTCACCTACTTCCAGCAGGCCGGTGGCCTGGAATGCCGCCCGGTGCTGGGCGAGATCACCTACGGTCTCGAGCGCCTGTGCATGTACCTGCAGAACTGCGACAACGTCTACGACCTGGTCTGGACCTACGGCCCGGACGGCCAGCCGGTGACCTACGGTGACGTCTACCACCAGAACGAGGTGGAGCAGAGCACCTACAACTTCGAATACGCCGACGTGGAAGAAATGTTCCACCGTTTCGACGCCTGCGAGCGTGAGGCGCAGAAGCTGGTGGAAGTGAACCTGCCGCTGCCGGCCTACGAGCAGGTGATGAAGGCCAGCCACACCTTCAACCTGCTGGATGCGCGCCGTGCGATCAGCGTGACCGAGCGCCAGCGCTACATCCTGCGCGTGCGCGCGCTGGCCCAGGCGGTGGCCAGGGCCTACTACGAGCAGCGCGAGAAGCTGGGCTTCCCGGGCGCGAAGAAGGCCTGACGGCCCTCCCGCACCGACCCGCTTTTCATCAACTACCCGGGGCGCCGGACGCGTTGCGCGCTGCGCCCCCACCACAGGATCGAACCGATGAGCCAACTGTCCCCCCTGCTGATCGAACTGGGCACCGAGGAGCTGCCGGTCAAGGCGCTGCCGGGCCTGGCCCAGGCGTTCTTCGACGGTGTCGTCGAAGGCCTGCGCAAGCGCGGCGTCGCGCTGGAACTGGGCGATGCGCGCCCGCTGTCGACCCCGCGCCGACTGGCCGTGCTGCTGCCGGGCGTCGGCCTGGAACAGCCGGAGCAGCACAGCGAAGTGCTGGGCCCGTACCTGAACATTGCGCTGGACGCCGAAGGCCAGCCGACCAAGGCGTTGCAGGGCTTCGCCGCCAAGGCCGGGATCGACTGGACCGCGCTGGAGAAGACCACCGACAACAAGGGCGAGCGCTTCGTGCACCGCGCGGTGACCCCGGGCGCGAGCACCGCCAGCCTGCTGCCGGAGATCCTGCGCGAGGCGATCGCGGCGATGCCGATTCCCAAGCCGATGCGCTGGGGCGACCACGCCTGGGGCTTCGCGCGCCCGGCGCACTGGCTGGTGCTGCTGCACGGCGCCAACGTGGTCGAGGCCGAACTGTTCGGCCTGCAGGCCGGCCGCGTCAGCCGTGGCCATCGCTTCCACCATGACCAGGCGGTGTCGCTGGCGCAGCCGCAGGACTACGTTGAAGCGCTGCGCGCCGCGTTCGTGCTGGTCGACCCGAGCGAGCGCCGCGCGCGCATCGTCGCCGAGGTCGAGGCCGCTGCGGCCAAGGCCGGTGGCAGCGCCCGCATCACCGACGACAATCTGGAGCAGGTGGTGAACCTGGTCGAATGGCCGTCGGCGGTGCTGTGCAGCTTCGAGCCCGCGTTCCTGGCGGTGCCGCAGGAAGCGCTGATCGAGACGATGGAGATCAACCAGAAGTTCTTCCCGGTGCTGGATGCCGCAGGCACGCTGACCGAGAAGTTCATCGGCATCGCCAACATCGAATCGAAGAACGTGGCCGAAGTGGCCAAGGGCTACGAGCGGGTGATCCGTCCGCGTTTCGCCGATGCCAAGTTCTTCTTCGACGAGGACCTGAAGCAGGGCCTGGTGTCGATGGGTGAGGGGCTGAAGACGGTGACCTACCAGGCCAAGCTGGGCAGCGTGGCCGACAAGGTGGCGCGCGTGGCTGCATTGGCCGAAGTGATCGCACCCCAGGTCGGTGCCGATGCCGCGCAGGCCAGGCGGGCTGCCGAACTGGCCAAGAACGACCTGCAGTCGCGCATGGTCAACGAGTTCCCGGAGCTGCAGGGCATCGCCGGCCGCCACTACGCCGTGGCCGGTGGCGAATCGGCCGAGGTGGCGCTGGCCATCGACGAGGCTTATCAGCCGCGCTTCGGCGGTGATGACATCGCGCTGTCGCCGCTGGGCAAGGTACTGGCCATTGCCGAACGCGTGGACACCCTGGCCGGCGGCTTCGCCGCAGGCCTGAAGCCGACCGGCAACAAGGACCCGTTCGCGCTGCGCCGCAATGCGCTGGGCCTGGCGCGCACGATCATCGAAAGCGGCTTCGAGCTGGACCTGCGCGCACTGCTGGCCAGCGCCAACGCCGGCCTGGCCGCACGCAACGTGCAGGCCGACGTCGGCGAGCTGTACGACTTCATCCTCGACCGCCTGAAGGGTTACTACGGCGACAAGAACGTGCCAGCCACGCACTTCAATGCGGTGGCCGAACTGAAGCCTGTCTCGTTGTATGACTTCGACCGCCGCCTGGACGCGATCGGCACCTTCGCCGCGCTGCCGGAAGCCGAGGCGTTGGCTGCGGCCAACAAGCGCATCCGCAACATCCTCCGCAAGGCTGAAGGCGACATTCCGGCCCAGATCGACCCGGCGCTGCTGCAGGAAGACGCCGAGCGCGCGCTGGCTGAAGCGGTCACCGCGGCCATCGACGACACCGGCGCCAGCCTGCATCAGAAGGATTACGTGGCGGTGCTGGCGCGCCTGGCCCGCCTGCGCCCGCAGGTCGACGCGTTCTTCGATGGCGTGATGGTCAATGCGGAAGATCCGGCGCTGCGTGGCAACCGCCTGGCGCTGCTGACGATGCTGGGCGAGCGCCTGGGCAAGGTGGCAGCGATCGAGCATCTGTCGAGCTGATGCCCGTATCGGTAGTGCCGGCCGCTGGCCGGCATTGCCACCGCGCATCGCATCGACCTGTGGATTGCCGGCCAGCGGCCGGCACTACCGGAACACCGTCGGCGGATGTCCATCGGGGTCATCGCCGGCATCGCGCACGATGCCGGCATCCTCGGCTGCGATTACGAGGATCGCCACAAAGGCGCGTATTTTGACCGCCACTTAACAACCGATCCCGAATGACGTGATGCATTTCGCATCGTCACCTTCGGTCGGTATGCTGTGCCGCATGCAGCCAAAGAAATACGCCCTGCCGCTGATGGTCCTGTCGCTGGCCGCCACCTCCGTGGCCAACGCGCGCGGCACCATCGACAAGGTGGACATCAAGGGATTGGACAAGGGCGACGACGCCGCGATCATCGAGAACATCCAGGAATCGCTGTCGCTGTACGACACGATCGGCAAGGAACAGGGCGAATCGCGCCTGGAGTACCTGCTGTCACAGGCCGAGCGGCAGACCCGCCAGGCACTGGAACCCTTCGGGTACTACAACCCGGTGATCAAGGTCGAGGCGCCGCGCGAGGACGAGCATGTGCGGGTGCTGATCCATGTCGACAAGGGCACCCCGGTGACCGTGCGCCGTGAGCACATCGACATCACCGGGCCGGCGATGTATGACCAGTACCTGCAGGACGACCTGGCCGCATTCAAGCCCCGCAAGGGCCAGCGCTTCGAGCACACGCAGTACGAAGCCAGCAAGATCACCATCACCCGTCGCCTGGCCGAGCGTGGCTACTTCGATGCCGACTACACCCAGCGCCAGGTACAGATCACCCGCGCCGACAACGCAGCCGACATCGACCTGACCTGGGACAGCGGCCGCCGCTACAACATGGGGCCGGTGCGTTTCGAGCAGGATTACTTCGTCGACAAGCTGTTCGACCCGCTGGTGTACTGGGAACAGGGCAGCTACTTCCACGAGGGCAAGCTGGACCGGCTGCGCGAGTCGCTGACCAAGCTGGACTACTTCAGCGTGATCGACATCCAGCCACGGCCCGACCAGGCCGATGCCAACGGCGAAGTGCCGGTGGATGTGAAGCTGACCCGCGCCAAGCGCACCATCTATACCGCGGGTCTGAGCTATGGCAGCGAGAGTGGCCCGGGTGTGCGCGGCGGCATCGAGCGGCGGTTCCTGAACAACCGCGGGCACAAGATGAACACGCAGCTGGACTATGCGCAGAAGCGCAAGAGCCTGGTGACCAGCTACCGCATCCCCGCCTTCAACTGGCTTGACGGCTGGTACACCTTCGCCGCCAGTGCGTATGACGAGCAGACCGATTACATCGACCTGCGCAACTTCAAGCTGATCGCCAGCCGCAGCGGCGAGATCAACGAGCACTGGACCGCGATCGCCTCGATCAACGCACTGCGCGAGCGTTGGCGCTATGCCTCCGGCACTGAATTCACCGATGCCGTCTACAACACCTCGACGCTGGTGTACCCGCAGATGGTTGCCGACTACGTCAACGTCGACGACGAGATGTTTCCGCGCAAGGGCATCAGCGGTACTGCGACGATGCGTGCCGGCGTTGAAGGTGCCGGCTCGGACACCAGCTTCGTGCAGGCCAACGCCGTGCTGCGCTGGTACATCCCGGTGGGTGAAAGCAACCGCCTGATCCTGCGCGGCGAGGGGGGTACCACCTGGACCAGCGATCTGGTGGCGATGCCGCCGAGCCTGCGCTACTTCGCGGGCGGTGACCGCAGCATCCGCGGTTACGCCTACCGCGAAGTCGGCCCGCGCACACCCAAACCCGACAAATACGCGCTGGGCGCCAAGAACCTGGTGATCGGCTCGGCCGAGTACGAGCACTACTTCAATGGCGGCCCGTGGGGCGCGGCGGTGTTCGTCGATACCGGCAGCGCCTTCGACAACACCATTGATCTGCACACCGGCGTCGGCTTCGGCGTGCGTTGGAAATCGCCGGTGGGCCCGGTGCGCGTGGATATCGCGCATGGCCTGAACAACCCGGATTCGCAGTTCCAGCTTTACCTCAACATCGGAGCGGACCTGTGAGCACGCCCGCACCCACCCCGAACACGCCGCCGCCGCGCGTGCGTTTCTACCGCCGCCGCCGCTTCTGGGCGTGGTCCGGCGTGGGCGTGATCGGCCTGGTGCTGCTGGCGTTGCTGGCGGTGTACTGGCTGCTGCAGACCGTGGCCGGCCGCGACGTGCTGCTGGCACAGGTGGTGGCGCGGCTGCCGGTGGGCGCCAGCTTCACCTGGGACAAGGTGGACGGGCCGGTGGCCGGTCCGCTGACCCTGTACAACGTCGACTTCCGCTACGACGACATCCATTTCCACGCCGAGCGCGCGCACCTGGAGCCGGACCTGCGCCCGCTGCTGGGCCGCAAGCTGCTGCTGGACAAGCTGGAGCTGACCAACGCGACGCTGAACCTGGCCAAGAGTGACGAGCCGTTCAAGCTGCCGTCGTGGCCCGATTCGCTGCCGCAGATCGAAATGCCGCTGGCGATCCAGGCCGATGCCATTGCCATCGACGGCTTCCGCATCAGCCAGGCCAACGAGCCGGTGATCGACATCAGCCGTGTGCGGGGTGGCATCGAGATCGCCAACGGCGAGTTCCAGGCGCACAGACTGGTCGTGGACAGCGACATGGGCAATTTCACCGCCCAGGGCCGCTACATCCCGGCCAAGGACTACGACACCGACGTGACCGTCACCGCAGTGTTGCCGGCCCCGCGTGGCCGTACCGCAGCGACGGTGGGGCTGGTGGCACGCGGTGACCTGGCGCACATGGAAGTGGCCGTAGCCGGGCGCGCGCCGAAGCCGCTGCACGCGATGCTGGTGTTCGATGGCCGCACCGATCCGAGCTGGAGCGCCAGCATCCGCAGCGACGAACTGGATCTGGCGCTGCTGTCGCCGGCACTGGCCAGCTCGGCGATCGCACCACTCGCACTGGACTTCACCGCGGCTGGCAAGGGCGGCAACGCCAACCTGCGTGGCAAGGTGAAGCAGGGTGATCAGGAGCTGGAGCTGGCACCGTCGGTGGTGTCGCTGCAGGACCAGGTGCTGAAGGTGTCGCCCCTGCTGGTGAAAGGGCTTGGCGGTGAGGCACGGCTGGAAGGCACCGCCGACTTCAGCCAGGAAGACCAGCAGAAACTCAATTTCTCGGTGGTCGCCCATGA
Organism: Stenotrophomonas sp. YJH_SMC_4; assembly: GCF_059371575.1. Lineage (NCBI taxonomy): Bacteria > Pseudomonadati > Pseudomonadota > Gammaproteobacteria > Lysobacterales > Lysobacteraceae > Stenotrophomonas > Stenotrophomonas sp. YJH_SMC_4. The sequence continues at coordinate 29,556 of NZ_JCAFUR010000023.1, read as the reverse complement.
CCTGACCTACGTGCCGGCGCCCGATCCGAACACGGCCGGCAGCGCACCGGTGCCGGTCACCCTGAAGGAAGCGCGCTTCGGCCTGGCCGGTACGTTGAAGGCGTGGGCCGCGATCGGCCGTGCCGATGTCGAACGCGAAAAGCAGAAGGCACAGCTGCAGTTCGACGTACGCGGCAATGACCAGGCCGCGTTGATCCACCAGCTGCAGGCGCAGACGCCGGGTGGGCAGCTGCAGGTGGAAGGCCAGGTGGCGTGGGCACCGCAGCTGGACTGGGATGCCAAGGCCACGCTGAAGGACTTCGACCCCGGCTATTTCGTGCCGGGCTGGAACGGCCGCCTGTCCGGCAACCTGGCCTCCAAGGGCCGCCAGCTGCCGCCGCCGGCAAACGCGCCGCCGGGCACCGCCGGCACGCTGGAAGCCACCGTCGACCTGCCGTCGCTGAAGGGCATCCTGCGCCAGCGCAATCTCGACGCACAGGGCAAGTTCGCGCTGCAGGGCGCGCAGGGCCAGGGCGACCTGAAGCTGTCGCTGGGCAGCAGCCGGGTGACCGCGTCGGGCAAGGTCGGCGACCGCCTCGACATCGACGCGCGTTTCGAACCGCTGCAGCTGAGCGATCTGCTGCCCGGCGCCGATGGCGGCCTGCGTGGACAGGTACAGGTGAAGGGCCCGCGCGATGCGCCGGACATCACCGCCGACCTGGTCGGCAACAACCTCAACTGGGACGGCTACGGCGCCGAGAGCGTGAGCATCAAGGGCCACCTGCCATGGCGCGGCGACAGCGGCACGCTGGCGGTGCAGGGCCAGCAGGTCAACGCCGGCATGCTGCTGGAACGCTTGAACGTGGATGCGCAGGGCAGTGTCTCCAACCTGCGCCTGGCCGCGCAGACCCGCAACGAGATGGGCGCGATCGAGCTGCAGGGCAGCGTCCGCCAGCAGGGCGCGCAGTGGCGCGGCGAACTGGCGTCGCTGCGTATCGCACCGGTGAAGGGTGATGCCTGGTCGTTGCGTGCACCGGCGGCGTTCGCGATCAACGGCAGCACCTACACCCTGTCCGAAGCCTGCCTGGCCGCGGCCAGCAGCGGCGCGCTGTGCGCACAGGCCAACTGGCCGCGTGAGGGCCTGGTGGTGCGCAGTGATGCGCTGCCGCTGGCGCTGGTGCAGCCGTGGCTGCCGCCGCAGTCCGGCCGCCGCATCTACCTGCGTGGCGATGTCAGCCTGGACGCGCAGATCCGCCCGCGCGGCAATGCCTGGGAAGGCCATGTAGAGGTGCGCTCGAAGGAAGGCGGCGTGCGCCTGGGCGAGAACCGCAACACCGTGGGGGATACCACCCGCGGCGAGCTGGTGCGTTATGACCAGTTCTCGCTCAAGCTCGACATGACCCCGGCCAGCATCAAGGGCTACCTGGGCATGGGCTTCCAGGGCAACGGCTTCGTCGATGCCAGGATGCAGACCGGCTGGGAAGCCAGTGCGCCGCTGAACGGCGAGCTCTACCTCAACATGTCGCGGCTTTACTGGCTGGAGCTGTTCTCGCCGGACATCGTGCGCCCGACCGGCCTGATAGAGGGCCACGTCAGCCTGCGCGGTACGCGCGGCCAGCCATCGCTGGGCGGTGATGCCCAGCTGAGCAACTTCAAGGGCGAGTTCCCCGCGCTGGGCCTGACCTTCGACCAGGGCAAGGGCAGCTTCGTGGCCCAGCCCGACGGTTCGGCAAAGATCACCGCGCAGGCCAACTCGGGCCAGGGCACGCTGTACGTGGATGGTGGCCTGTCGTGGTTTGGTGATGCACAGCCGCTGCAGCTGAAGATCCATGGCGAGAACGTGCTGCTGTCCAACACCAGCGAGCTGCGCATCGTCGCCAACCCCAACCTCGGCTTCACCCTGGCCAAGGCGGCGATGGAGCTGCGCGGCACCGTGCACGTGCCCGAGGCCGACATCGATCTCGAACGCCTGGATCGTGGCACCTCGGTGTCCGAGGACGTGGTGGTGCTGGACCCGGCCGACCCGGAAGAGTCGCGCACCTCGCCGCTGGACATGGACCTGACCGTCAGCCTTGGCGACAAGGTCAAGATGACCGGCTTCGGCCTGAAGGGCGCGCTGACCGGCAAGATGCAGGTCTGGGCCAAGCCTGGCCGCGAAATGACCGCCAATGGTGGCCTGGAAGTGAGTGGTCGCTACAAGGCATACGGGCAGGACCTGACCATCACCCGTGGCAACCTCACCTGGAACTACAACGCGGTGTCCGACCCGCGCATCAACATCCGTGCCGAGCGCCGGATCGGTGATGTCACCGCCGGCATCGACGTGACCGGGCGTGCACAGCAGCCGCGCGCGGACGTGTGGTCCGAGCCGGCGATGTCGCAGTCCGAGGCACTGGCCTACCTGGTGCTGGGGCGCAGCCTGACCGGTGCCAGCAGCGACCAGGCCCAGCAGGTCAACGCGGCCTCGGCGGCGCTCTCGGCTGGCAGCGGCCTGCTGGCGTCGCAGCTGGGCGCCAAGCTGGGCCTGGACGATGCCGGCGTGAGCCAGTCGCGCGCGCTGGGTGGCTCGGTGATCGGGGTCGGCAAGTACATCTCGCCCAAGCTGTACGTCGGCTACGGCGTGTCGCTGGTCGGTGCCGGTTCGGTGATCACGCTGAAGTACCTGCTGCGTCGTGGCTTCGACGTGGAAGTGGAGTCGAGCACGGTGGAAAACCGTGGGTCGATCAACTGGCGGCGGGAGAAGTAACCCGCCGCCATTCAACCGTTGCCGGTGCCAGGGTCCAGCTGGCTCACGACTGCGAATGAGGGAGCAGGCCTGCGCGGACGAGGCCCGTGCGTGAGCACGCCTTGCCCATCGAGCGGCGACGGTGGTTCGGCCGGTGTTGGCGCGGACGCCGTTCGCGATGGAGTCCACCCCACGAAGTGCGCCAGCATGAGGGCGCCGGACACGATGACCACCGAGGCATGGATTGCCGCGCGTTTCATGCCGGACGTGTTGAGCGCACGTGGTCGCACGGCATCACCCAGTAGTGCCAGCACCGCCAGAACCGCCAGTACGATCAGCGCGCCCAGCAGGCAGCGGACAATCGCGACCTGCAACTTCGGGATGTTGAAGCGCCTGGGCTGCGATATCGCCAGCCAGAAGGCGACCTGATCCGCGTCCAGTGGCGCCAGCGTGTCGCGGACGGTATGCACCCCCAGATGCTGCATCGTGCGCCGCATGGTGCCTGCGCGCCCGGGCACGCAGGACGACAGCAGCGATTGCAGCCAGTGCCACGGCCGGGTCAAGCGTTCCACGCGGGCACGGGCTTCATGGGGGGACACCCGATCCTGCGGTCGGTCCAGTGCTGTGGTGAGGGCCGCATGGTTGCGCGGCTGCAGCTGCCAGTGGCGATGCAGTTGGCTGCGTCGTGCACGGACCCGGTAGGGATCGATATCAGCCCGGATCTCATTCCAGCAGAAGTATCGACCGAGCAGATCGAAATTGGACTCGCACAGCGGGCCGCCCTGGTGCAGCAGCTGCTGCAGGACCACGTCACCGATACGTGGCCTGTCGGCCAATGACCACAGCTCCGGACGCCCGGCCAGCCAGTGCTCGAAGCTGGCCGGGTCGGTGTCGCCGGCGGTGTTGATCAGCAGGCGCGCAAACCGGGGCAGGTTCAATGATGGCTCCACCACATCGTCCGGCATGTCGGTGTCGAGCGTGCATGGATGATGCAGCTCCGGCATGTGGTCCATCGGCGAATGGCTGTCGTACGGCGCCAGTGGCTCGGGCGGGCTGTTGTCCGCAGGCGTGGTCGCGAGCGCTTCTGCACTGCTTTCCTCCTGCCACTGCGCACGGTTGCGTATCCACCGCAGCGCTTCCTGATAAGCCTCGTGCAGCGTCTGGAATGCCACCGGGTCTTCGTCCGGGCGCGCCGCGCGCAGTCTCTGCGCGTAGGCGCGCTTGATCGCCCGTTCGTCGGCGCTGGCGTCGAGCCCGAGAGCGTCCAGCGCCCGGTTCACGCAGTGTTTCCAGAGGCCGGCGGAAGCCGGTCAATCGGCGCGTGACGACGCGCGCGGTGCACGAACTCGGCGCCCCACTGCAGCAGGGTGAGAACGATGCCTGCTTCGGCGATCAGCATGGCAAGTACCATGAACACGCCGTGGCGGACTCCGAATCGCATCCGGGCACCGACGCGTCGCCACAGGCGCGCAGTCGCCAAGGGCAGTGCCATGAAGATCAGCAGCGTACCCTCCATGCGGTGGCCCAGGCCATGGACAAGAACCAGGCTGCCGATCGCCATCAACGGCGCAGGTAGGGCCAGCAGCAGCCCTGCACGCCGATGAGTGAGGTCAAGCGTAAGTTGGCGCAGCGCCCAGCGAACAGGCACCCACAGTACTCCCATCACCGCCAGCAGCAGGCCCAGGAGCGCCCCCATCTGGACGAATATCGAGGCTTCGCCCGCCTTTCCCTGGACCAACGAGACACCTGCGATTCCACCGAAGAACAACAGGCTGCAGACGCCCAGCAGCACGCCACGCAGCGCGTTCACCTGCCAGCGCCACCGCCTGGGCCGGGAGACGTCGGCAAGACTTCGCCAGAACAGGATCTGCTGCGGATGCCATGCCTCGGGCAACTGCTCGCTTCCCCCCGACTCGATGGCATCCAGCAGCGCGTTGACTTCACTGATGTGCTCGGGCAGCTGCGCCTGCCAGAGGGATCGCCGCAGGTTCCATGGCTGCGACAGGTAGCGCAGGCAACGACTGACTGTGATCCTCCCCAACCGCAGGCTGCCCTCTTGTTCAAGCAGTGCCGACAGCTCTGCCGCATTCCCGGTCTCGGCGGCCCAGCGTCGATGACCGCGCGACTGGATCGATGCCAGCCTGTCCGGATCCACGCCATCGTGTACATCATCCCAGCCAAAGCAGCGTGCCAGCAGACCCATGTTGGCTGCGCTGACGCTGTTGTGACTGCGTGCCAGTTCATCCAGCAGCGCGTCGCCCACCAATGGCTTGTAGCGCAGCGACCACAGCACCGGCGTGGCCTCCAGCCAGGGGCCGAAGTCTTCAGGGGAAGACAGATGGGCCATGCGCAGGATCGTGTGCGCATGGCCCGATACGTGGACCGCTCCCTCCAGTTCCGCCACTTGTGCCGTGCGCAGCAGCACAGGCGTGCCGCGAGGTGGCCATGGAGGCGAGTACGAACGCGTTTCGGGCGGCGCCCATGCCACGTCTGCGTCGGGCGGCCAGGGTGCGATGTCGGTTGCATGCTCCGCCGGTTCGTCTTCGTCTGCGGTATTGGCCAGCGCTTCCTGGCGGACCCAGTCCAATGCCGCCTGATAGGCCTCATGCAGGTGCTGGAAGGCGATGGGATCCTCGTCGGGTCGAGTCACCCGCAGGCGATTTGCATAGGCGCGCTTGATCGCGCGCTCGTCAGCGGCTTCGTCCAGCTCCAGGACGTGAAGTGCCCAGCTCATGCATCGCGCTCGAGGGTGTCCAGTGCCTCGTCCAGCTGACGGCGATGACGCTCGACGGCAATGGCGTCCTGGCCTTCCAGCACATGGCGGAAGCTGCTCAGCCACGACTGCAGCTGTTCGCGGTGATGGATGCGTTCCTCGTACAGGCGCTCGGTGCGGGCGATCACCGCGAGGTTGGGCTGGGCGTCACGCGGGTGGATCTTCAGCGCTTCCAGTGCGCGCAGGCGCTGCTGGATCTCTTCGGGTGACAGCAGCCCGGGATTCTGTTCCAGGATGAGCTCGTGGCGCTTGCCGGTGGCATCCTCAGTGACTTCGACCTGCAGCAGCCCGTTCACGTCGTAGGTAAAGCGGGCGGTGACGCTGCGCTCCTGCATCGGGACAGAATGGGTCAGCGGCACGGTCAGCTCACCGAGCTTGATGTTGCGATCCACCGTCGGGCTCTCGCCCTGGAACACGTCGATACGGATGGCGTCCTGCCGCTCGTGCAGCGGGTAGAAGCGATCCTCGCGGCTGACCGGCACCACGCTGTTGCGCTGGATGATCGGGTGGAAGTAGCCGCTGCGTTCGCCACCGGCAGCATCCTGGCGGGACACCTGCGTGCCGAGCGTGTAGGGGCAGACATCGGTCAACACGACTTCGCGCAAGGATTCGTCGCGCGCCTTCAATCCCGCTGCAACGGCGGCGCCCTAGACAATCGCCTGGTCCGGATGGATATGGCGCAGCGGAAGCCGACCGAACATGCGGGTCGCCAGCTTGCTGACCATCGGCATGCGTACCGCACCGCCGACCAGGATGATGTCGTCCAGCGCGTCGGGCTTGAGCCGGGCGTCGCGGATCGCGCGTTCGATGGGCCCACGCATGCGCAGCAGCAGCGGTTCGCAGAGCTGGGTGTAGCGCGCCTCGTCCATCTGCCACTGGCGTTCGCTGCCGGCCAGGGGCAACTGCAGGCTGGCAGCGCCGCTCAGGCTGAGTTCGCGCTTGAACAGTTCCAGTCGACGCAGCAGCTGCGCCTGTTCGGCAGCGGACAGGTCGCTGGTGGACGTGCCCTGGTCGGCATGGAAGGCCCGCACCAGTACCTGCAGGAAATCCTCGCCGCCCAGGAAATTGTCGCCGGCGCTGGCATGCACTTCGACCACGCCGTCGAACAGTTCCAGGATGGAGACGTCGAAGGTGCCACCGCCCAGGTCCAGCACCAGCACGCAGCCTTCGCCGTCACGCTCCTGCAGGCCATAGGCCAGCGCGGCGGCCGTGGGTTCATTGATCAGGCGCTCGACGCGGATGCCGGCCAGCTCGCCGGCTGCCCGGGTAGCCTTGCGCTGGGCGTCGGAGAAATAGGCCGGTACGCTGATCACTGCCTCCTCCACCTTGTGGCCCAGTGCGGCTTCGGCGTCAGCCAGCAGCGAGCGCAGCACCATGGCCGAAAGCTCCTCGGGGCGGAAACTGCGCTCACCCAGCCGGGTCTCGCGATCGCTGCCCATCCAGCGCTTGAAGTGGGCCACGGTCTGCTGTGGATGGCTGACCAGGCGGTCGCGGGCTGGCTGGCCAACCAGCACGGCGCCATCGACCAGGCTCACCACCGACGGGGTCAACAGCTCGCCATGGGCATTGGGGAACAGGCGCGGTCCATCCGACGAATGCACACCGATGAGCGAGTGCGTCGTGCCCAGGTCGATTCCAACAATCATCTGCTGACGTCCGTTGTGCAGGGAACCGCGATTGTAGGAGTGGCCCCGACCCCCTGACCATCGGGCGTTGCCCGACAGCGCCCCACGGGCTATGGTCCCGGGCTGTTCAGTCGTACCGGATTGCCTCATGTCATCACGCAAAGCCCTTCCCACCGCCCTGGCCCTGGGCCTGACCCTCGCCGCCGGTGCCCACGCCGATGAAGGCATGTGGATGCCGACGCAGCTGCCGGAGCTGGCCAAGCCGCTGCAGGCCGCAGGTTTCAAGGGCAATCCGGCCGACCTGGCCAATGTCACCGCGCCGCCGCTGAGCGCCGTGGTGCGCGCCGGTGGTGGTACCGGTTCGTTCGTGTCCGCCGACGGCCTGCTGCTGACCAACCACCACGTGGCGATGGGCGTGATCCAGTACAACAGCTCGCCCGAGCACGACCTGATCACTGGTGGCTTCATCGCCAACGGCCGTGCCGACGAGCGCCCGGCCAACCCGGACTTCCGCGTGCTGGTCACCGTCGGCTTCGACAAGGTGACCGATCAGGTGCTGGCGCAGGCGCGTGGCAAGACCGGCCGTGCCTACTTCGATGCTGTCGATGCGGCCAGCAAGCAGATCGTGGCCGAGTGCGAGAAGGACGGCAGCGTGCGCTGCTCGGTGGCCAACATGTACTACGGCACCGACTTCTACCGGATCGCCCAGCTGGAACTGAGCGACGTGCGCCTGGTGTACGCGCCGCCGCGTGCGATCGGCAACTACGGCGACGAGATCGACAACTTCATGTGGCCGCGCCACACCGGCGACTTCACCCTGCTGCGCGCCTACGTGGGCAAGGACGGCAAGCCGGCCGCCTACAGCAAGGACAACGTGCCCTACCAGGCGCCGGCACACCTGCAGATGTCGGTGGAAGGCCCGAAGGAAGGCGACTACGCGATGCTGGCCGGTTACCCGGGCATCACCTACCGCCATCGTACCGCGGCCGAATTCGCTGGCCAGATCGATACCGTGCTGCCGCGCCGCGTGTCGGTGTTCCAGCAGATGATCGACACCATCGAGGCCGCCAGCGCCAAGGATGCACAGGCGCGCACCCGCTACGCCTCGCAGCTGCAGTCGCTGAAGAACAACCGCAAGCGCGCCGCCGGCGAGCTGGAAGGCCTGCTGCGCAGCGACGCCAAGGCCCAGCGTGCTGCCGACGAGACGGCGATGCTCGCTGCCACCGACCGCAAGTACCAGGGCGACATCAAGGCGTTGCTGGCCAACCTGTCGCAGGGCGCGGCGGTGGGCGAGCGTGACCTGCTGCTGGACCAGATGGCCGCGCAGAGCCAGCTGCTGCGTTCGGCGTTGCTGCTGGAGCGCCTGCGCATCGAATCGGCCAAGCCGGACGCGCAGCGCGAAAGCGGCTACCAGCAGCGCGACCAAGCGATGATCGAAGGCGTGCTCAAGCAGGTCCAGCGCCGTTACGCACCGGAGGTCGAGAAGGCGCTGCTGACCACCCTGCTGACCCGCTACCAGCAGCTGCCGGACGCGCAGCGCGTGGCCGAGTTCGACGCGGCCTTCGGCCGTACCCCGCAGCAGCTGGCCAAGGCGCTGGACACCCTGTATGCGGGCACCCAGCTGGGTGACGAGGCGCAGCGCCTGTCGCGCTTCGCTGCCGCACGCGAAGGCAAGGCGCTGGCCGCCGATCCGCTGATCGCCGTGGCCGGCCCGCTGGTGGCCGCGCAGCTGCGCATCGAGAACGAGAGCAAGACCCGCGAAGGCGAGCAGCTGCGCCTGCGCCCGGCCTACATGCAGGCGCTGTTCGCCTGGCGTGCCAAGCAGGGCCGCGCCGTGTACCCGGATGCCAACCGCACCCTGCGCATCAGCTACGGCAAGGTCGAGGCGCTGCACCCGCGCGATGGCGTGACCTACTCGCCGGTGACCACCGTGGCCGGCATCGTCGAGAAGAACACCAACGCTTATCCGTTCGATGCACCCAAGCCGCTGCTGGCGGCGATTGCCAAGGGTGACTTCGGCAGCACCGCCGACCCGGCGCTGAAGACCCAGACGGTCAACTTCCTGACCAACCTGGATACCACCGGCGGCAACTCCGGCTCGCCGGTGCTCAACGCCAAGGGCGAACTGATCGGCCTGAACTTCGACAGCAACTGGGAATCGGTCAGCGCCAGCTGGTGGTTCGACCCGCGCTACAAGCGCGCCGTGCACGTGGACATGCGCTACCTGCGCTGGCTGCTGGCCAAGGTCTACCCGGCGCCCGAGCTGCTGAAGGAAATGGGCGTGCCGGCCCAATAACGCCGGTACCTGGCAGGTGCCCACCGCTTCCTGGTGGGTGCCCATTGATTCCCGGTAGGTGCCCACTGTCAGTGGGCACGGATGTCCCCGTCACGACCAACGGTCGTGACCCACCAGACGGGCCAACGGTCGTGACCCACCGCCATGACCTACCCTCACGACCAACGGTCGTGATCTACTGAACCCTGTTCCGACGGAAACGCACGCGTGGTCTCCAGCTGGATCCTGCTGCTGGTCTCGGTTGCCTATGCCGCGCTGCTATTCGGCGTGGCGTGGTGGGGTGACCGCCGGCCGATGTACCCCGACCGGCCGTGGCTGCGGCCGGTGGTCTACAGCCTGGCGCTGGCCGTGTACTGCTCGTCGTGGACCTTCTACGGCGCGGTGGGTACCGCCGTGCGCAACGGCATCGGCTACCTGCCGATCTATATCGGTCCGTTGCTGCTGCTGTTGTTCGGCTGGCGCATCATCGAACGCCTGGCGCTGATCGCCCGCAGCCAGAACGTGGTCTCCATCGCCGATTTCATCTCCTCGCGCTTCGGCCGCTCGCGGCGGTTGGCGGCACTGGTGGCGATCATCGCCCTGATCGGCATCATCCCGTACCTGGCCCTGCAGTACAAAGCGGTGGCGATGAGCCTGCAGGTGCTGACCGGCAACAGCGGCCCGACCGGCTTCTTCACCGATCCGGCGCTGTACGTGGCGCTGCTGATGGCGCTGTTCGCCACCCTGTTCGGCACCCGCCAGGTCGACGCCACCGAGCACCACCACGGCATGATGCTGGCGATCGCCTTCGAATCGGTGATCAAGCTGCTGGCCATGCTGGCCGTGGGCGTGTTCGCCTACCTGTGGCTGAGCAACCGCACCGACGCGGTGGTCGAGTCGGTGCATACGCTGTTCACCGGCCTGCCGCCGGTGGGCTTCATCTCGCAGACCCTGCTCAGCTTCCTGGCCATCATCTGCCTGCCACGCCAGTTCCACGTGGCCGTGGTCGAGTGCGGTGACGTGCGCGACGTACGCCGCGCGCGCTGGATGTTCGGTGGCTACCTGGTACTGATCTCGGGCATGGTGCTGCCGATCGCCACCGCCGGCGTGACCCTGTTCGGCACCGGCGGCAGCGTCGCCGACGACTCGATGGTGCTGGCCCTGCCGCTGGCCGAAGGCCGCAACGCGCTGGCGCTGATCGCCTATGTGGGCGGCTTCTCCGCCGCCACCGGCATGGTCATCGTCTCGTCCATCGCGCTGGCCACCATGGTCAGCAACGATCTGGTGATGCCGGTGCTGCTGCGTCGCAGTGGCGACCATCAGGAAGCCGCCGACGTTGCCTCGCGCGTGCTGTGGATCCGCCGCCTGGCGATCCTGCTGCTGGCGCTGATGGCCTACAGCTACTACCGCACCAGCAGCAACGACAGCACGCTGGCCTCGTACGGCCTGATGGCGTTCGCGGCGGTGGCGCAGTTCGCGCCCGGGCTGATCGGCGGTCTGTACTGGCGCGGCGCGAGCCGGCGTGGTGTCGAGGTGGGCATGCTGCTGGGCTTCGCCACCTGGCTGTACACACTGCTGCTGCCGGCGATGACCATGGCCGGCTGGGTCGATGCTGGCTGGGTGCAGCACGGCCCGTTCGGCATCGAGTGGCTGCGCCCGCAGCAGCTGTTCGGCATGACCGGCTGGGACCCGCTGACCCATGGCACGTTCTGGTCGCTGCTGGTCAATGCGGCGACGATGATGCTGGTGTCTGCACGCTGGCGGCCCGGTGTGGACGAGCGGCTGCGCGCCGCGCCGTTCCTCGACCCGTATGCCGAACGACCGTCGGTGGCGGGTGGTTGGCCGGGTCACGTGCATGTGGGCGATCTGCTGGCGCTGGCTTCGCGCGTGGTCGGCGAGCGCCACGCGCGGCGTTCGTTCTTCGAGCAGGCACAGTCGCTGGGCCGCGAGCTGCAATCCTCGGCGCCGGCCGACCGGCCGTGGGTGCAGTTCACCGAACGCCTGCTGGCCGCGTCGATTGGTGCGGCCTCGGCGCGCCTGCTGCTGACCAGCCTGCTGCGTGGCTCGGGCATGGACCTGGGCGAAGTGGTGGCGGTGCTGGACGAAGCCGGGCAGGAACTGCGCTTCAACCGCGAGATCCTGTCGACCACGCTGGAGAACATCAGCGCCGGGGTCAGCGTGGTCGATCCGGACATGCGCCTGACCGCATGGAATCGTCGTTACCAGGACATGTTCGGCTACCCCGACGGCATGCTCTACGTAGGTCGCCCTGTGGCCGACCTGATCCGCTACAACGCCGAGCGCGGCGAGCTGGGCGAGGGTGATATCGAAGTGCAGATCAACCGACGCATCGGCTACATGCGCGCGGGGTCACCGCACGTGTTCGAGCGCACCCGCAGCGATGGCAAGGTGATCGAGATGCGTGGCCAGGCGCTGCCCGGCGGCGGTTACGTGACCAGCTACAACGACATCACCGACTACAAGCACGCGGAAAAGGCCCTGCTGGAAGCCAACGAAACGCTGGAACAGCGCGTGGCCGAGCGTTCGCATGAGGCCGAGGTCGCGCAGCAGTCGAAGACCCGCTTCCTGGCGGCGATCAGCCATGACGTGCTGCAGCCACTGAACGCCGCACGCCTGTTCGCTTCCGCGCTGCGCGACAGCGATCACGTGAGCGATGAGCAGAAGCACCTGGCCGAGCGTGTGGATGCGTCGTTGCGTGCGGCCGAAGAGCTGCTCGATGGCCTGCTGGATGTGTCTCGGCTGGATGCCGGTGGCCTGCACCCGGTGATCGGCGAGTTCGACGTGAGTGCGTTGATGCGTGAGCTGGCCGCGCAGTACACCCCGGTCGCCGCCGGCCGTGGCCTGCGCCTGGACCTGTTCGCACGCCCGGCATGGGTGCGCAGTGACCGCCGCCTGCTGCGCCGCGTGCTGCAGAACTTCCTGGCCAACGCGCTGCGTTACACCCGCCAGGGTCGCATCGTGCTGGCCGTGCGCCAGCGCGGCGATGAAGTGGAGCTGCAGGTCTGGGATACCGGTCCTGGCATTCCCGAGCACCACATGCGGCAGATCTTCGATGAGTTCCACCGCTACCAGCAGCCGTTCGACTGGGGCGAGCAGGGCCTGGGCCTGGGCCTGTCGATCTGCCAGCGCATCTCGCGTCTGCTTGACCATCGCCTCAATGCGCGCAGCCGGGTCGGCAAGGGATCGATGTTCTCGATCATTCTGCCGCGGGTGGCACCATTGCCGGGTTACACCGAGCTGGCCACGCCGGTACAGGCGGTGGCCGCACCGGTACGCAGCGATTCGCTGGCTGGCCTGCGCGTGCTGTGCGTGGACAACGACGAGGAGATCCTCGACGGCATGCGCGCACTGCTCGGCCGTTGGCAGGTGCAGGTGATCACGGCATCGACGGTGGATCAGGCGTTGGAGAAAGTGGCCGAACGGCCACAGGTGATGCTGGTCGACTACCACCTGCACGACCGCATGGATGGCCTGGACGCCCTGGTGGCCCTGCGCGAAGCCGCCGGTTACCCGCTGCCGGGTGCGCTGCTGACCGCCGATGGTCGCGACGAGCTGAAGCGGATGGCACGCGAACGTGGCTATCGCGTGCTGACCAAGCCGATCAAGCCGGCCTCGCTGCGCGCCTTCCTCGGCGCGCTGCGCGACGCGCAGTAGTGCCGGCCGCTGGCCGGCAACCACGTAATCGCGGAAGCGTTACCCCACGCCGTGCAGGTGCTCGTACAGGATCGTCGCACCGATGATCACCAGGATCACGCCACCGATGATCTCGGCACGCTTGCCGACCATGCTGCCCAGCACGCGGCCGAGCATGATGCCGGCGGTGACCATGGTCAGCGTGCACAGGCCGATGACCGCGGCCATCACGCCGATATGCACATCCATGAAGGCCAGGCCGATACCCACCGCCATCGCATCGATGCTGGTGGCGAAACCGGTCAGCGCCAGCTTCCAGAAGCCGTGGTGCTGCGAAGGGTCTTCGTCTTCCTCGGCACTGTCCGGGCGCAGGCCGTTGTAGATCATGTGGATGCCCAGCGCGCCGAGCAGGCCGAAGGCGATCCAGTGGTCGAAGGCTTCGACGTACTGCAGCGCGGCGCGACCGAGCAGCCAGCCGATGATGGGCGTGATCGCCTCGATGACGCCGAAGATGATGCCGGCACGCAAGGCATCGCGGAACACCGGCCTGCGCATGGCCGCACCCTTGCCGATCGCGGCGGCAAAGGCATCGGTGGACATGGCAAAGCCGATCAGGAGGATCGAAATGGGGGACATGGACAGCGGCTGAGGTCGGGCCAGGACGGACGCACGGCCTGCGCTCGCGCCCAACCTGACGTTGCGCGCGCGGGCCGCTGGTCTCGCCAACCATCATGGTTGTCCACGCCACGGCGCACCGGCCGAGTATGTTGACGTGGACGATTCCTGCGAAGGAATCCGGCTACTCCCCAAGGGGACGCGAAGCTTAGCATCGCGATTCGCGCGTGGCGCATTTGCAGCGAAACGCGCAGGCAGGGCTGGTTTGTATAGCGATGGCTATATCGTGAGCGCAACGGTGCCGGGTAGTGCCGGCCGCTGGCCGGCATGCGCCACGGCGAGAGCGTGCCAAGCAAGCTTGGCACCTACCAGAGCGTTTTCAGGCGTTCCAGGTGACTGCCGGCCAGCGGCCGGCACTACCTCAATCTTCTTCCGGCGGCAGCACGATGGCGTCGTCGTCGATCGCCAGCTTGCCGGCCATCAGCACGGCTTGGGTGCGGTTGGTCACGCCCAGCTTGCGCAGGATGGCGGTGACGTGGGCCTTGATCGTCGCTTCGGAGACGTTGAGGTCGTAAGCGATCTGCTTGTTCAAGCGGCCTGCGCCCAGCATCTGCAGCACGCGGAACTGCTGCGGGGTGAGCTCGCGCAGTCGCTGGCCGACTTCGCGTTCCTCGCGCTCGGTGGGCGGCACGTTGTGCGCTTCCGGCGGCGCCCAGGTCTCGCCATCGAGGATGGTGCCCAGTGCGTGGCCGATGGTGTCCGAATCCGCAGACTTCGGAATGAAGCCCAGCGCGCCGTGGTCGAGCGCGCGGCGCATCACCGTGGCTTCTTCGCGCGCGGATACCACCACCACCGGCAGGTGCGGATGCAGCGAGCGCATGTGCACCAGCGCGTTGAAACCCTGCGCACCGGGCATGTTGAGGTCCATCAGGACCAGGTCGGCGTCGTTGTGCTGGTCGGCCAGCGCATACAGCGCTTCCACGCTGTCGGCCTCGAACAGCTGCACGCCGGGGATGACCCGCTGCACGGCGCCGCGCAGGGCTTCGCGGAACAGCGGGTGGTCATCGGCAATCAGGAGGGTGGTCATGGTCGGGGGGAACCGTGGGGGAAAGCAGATGGGGTCAGAGCCCTTTCCTTGCGGAAAGGGATCCGACCCCGGTCGTACATCAGCGCACCTTGCGCTCGTCCACCAGTGACGCCACCACCGACGGATCAGCCAGGGTCGAGGTGTCGCCGAGCTGGTCCGGCGCGTTCTCGGCGATCTTGCGCAGGATGCGGCGCATGATCTTGCCCGAGCGGGTCTTCGGCAGGCCCGGCGCCCACTGCAGGTGGTCCGGCGTGGCGATCGGGCCGATCTCCTTGCGCACCCAGGCAACCAGTTCCTTCTGCAACTCGTCGCTCGGTGCCTCTTCGGCCACAAGGGTGACGTAGGCGTAGATGCCCTGGCCCTTCACGTCGTGCGGGAAGCCGACCACGGCCGCTTCGGCCACCTTCGGGTGCGAGACCAGCGCGCTTTCCACCTCGGCGGTGCCGATGCGGTGGCCGGACACGTTGATCACATCGTCGACGCGGCCGGTGATCCAGTAGTAGCCGTCTTCGTCGCGGCGGCAACCGTCGCCGGTGAAGTAGCTGCCCGGGTAGGTGCGGAAATACGTATCGATGAAACGCTGGTGGTCGCCGTACACCGTGCGCATCTGGCCCGGCCAGGAATCACGGATGATCAGGTTGCCCTCGGTCGGGCCGTCCTGGATCTCGCCATCGGCATTGACCAGCGCCGGCTGCACGCCGAAGAAGGGCAGGGTGGCCGACCCCGGCTTGAGGTCCATCGCGCCGGCCAGCGGCGAGATCAGGATGCCGCCGGTCTCGGTCTGCCACCAGGTATCGACGATCGGGCAGCGGCTGTCGCCGACCACCTCGTAGTACCAGCGCCAGGCTTCCGGGTTGATCGGCTCGCCGACGCTGCCGAGCAGGCGCAGCGACGCGCGTGAGGTCTTCTTCACCGGTTCCTCGCCTTCGCGCATCAGCGCACGGATGGCGGTCGGGGCGGTATAGAAGATGGTCACCTTGTGCTTGTCGATGACGTTCCAGAAGCGCGAGGTGTCCGGGTAGTTCGGCACGCCTTCGAACATCAGCGAGGTCGCGCCGTTGGCCAGCGGCCCGTACACGATGTAGCTGTGGCCGGTGACCCAGCCGACGTCGGCGGTGCACCAGTAGACGTCGTCCTCGCGCAGGTCGAACACCGCTTCATGGGTGTAGGCCGCGTACAGCAGGTAACCGCCGGTGGTGTGCAGCACGCCCTTCGGCTTGCCGGTGGAACCGGAGGTGTAGAGGATGAACAGCGGGTCTTCCGCGTTCATGCGTTCCGGCTCGCAGGTAGCCGGCTGGCTGTCCACCACATCGTGGAACCAGCGGTCGCGCGGGGCCTGCATGTCCACCGCACCGCCGGTGTGGCGCACCACCAGCACGGTTTCCACGGTATTGGTGCCCGGCAGCTTCAGCGCGGCATCGACGTTGGCCTTCAGCGGAATCCTGCGGCCACCGCGCAGGCCCTCGTCGGCGGTGATGATCAGCTTGCTCTGGCAGTCGCTGACACGGTCGGCGATCGAGTTCGGCGCGAAGCCACCGAACACCACCGAGTGGATCGCACCGATGCGCGCGCAGGCCAGCATGGCTACGGCGGCATCGACGATCATCGGCAGGTAGATGGTGACGCGGTCGCCCTTCTTGACGCCGAGATTGCGCAGTGCATTGCCGAGGCGGCAGGTGCGCTCGTACAGCTCGCGGTAGGTCACGTGCTGGGCCGGTGCATCCGGGCCATCGGGCTCGAACAGCAGGGCGGTCTTGTCGCCGCGCGTTTCCAGCTGGCGATCCAG
The DNA here is from genome assembly GCF_059371575.1 of Stenotrophomonas sp. YJH_SMC_4. Lineage (NCBI taxonomy): Bacteria > Pseudomonadati > Pseudomonadota > Gammaproteobacteria > Lysobacterales > Lysobacteraceae > Stenotrophomonas > Stenotrophomonas sp. YJH_SMC_4. The sequence goes on along the minus strand of NZ_JCAFUR010000023.1, from coordinate 13,037 downwards.
GCAGTTCACGCTGGCATTGAGCTCGCCATCTTCGAACCACTTGATGTGGAAGTCGGACAGGTCGTAGCTGACGTTCTTGATCCTGTTCGGCTTGCGCATCCACTGCAGGCGCTCGGCGGCCTTGCCCCAGAAACCATCCGGGTCGGTCACCGAAGCCTGGTACTGCTGTTCGTACGACGTCTTGTCGATGCGTGCCTTGGCGGCGAACTGCGGATCGACGGGGTAGATATCAGCCATGGCACCCTCACTTGCACGTTGACTTTGTATGTGCGGTCGCAGCATCGCAGCGACCGATCCCCTTCAGTTTGCCCCATCCATCCCCGGCCGCGTCACCACTCTGGTTAGACCATGGTCGAAAGTAAGCGCCCAGCAGGGCCGGGTTCGACCAATGGCGAATAGCCGCTATACATAATCGCCCCGCAGTCTCGGCTCGACCGTGCCCCACGCGCGGCATCACCTTGCCACTTGGGAGAGAGGGCAACATGAGCCACCGTACGTTGAAAGCCGTGCGCACACCTTTGGCGGCCTGCCTGTTGGTCGCCCTGGTCGCACCGGGCATGGCGTTCGCCGAGACCGCCAAAGAGAAGGCGCTGGAAGCACGCGTTGCCGAACTGGAACGCCAGGTCCAGCTGCTGCTGTCTTCGCAGCAACAACAACAGACCCAGATCAGCCAGACCCAGCAGGCGGTGACCGAAGTCCGCACGGTGCAGGCCGGGCAGAAGCCGGTCGCCTCGGTGCCGGCCGGCAAGCAGCCGATCCAGGTCACCACCATCACCCCGGGCGCGGCGCCGGGCACCACGGTCAAGATCGGTGGCTTCATCAAGGCCGACTTCCTGGCCACCCAGACCAGTGATGGTCAGCTGGCCGACGACGCCACCGGCCGCTCGCTGTACCTGCCGGGCCAGACCCCGGTGGAAGGCGCCGGCGGCAGCGGCAAGCGTTCGGGCACCGACTTCAACGCCCATGCCAAGTTCTCGCGCTTCAACCTGGGCATCGACAACGTGAGCGAATCGGGCAACAAGGCCGGTGCGTTCTTCGAGATGGACTTCTTCGGCAACTCGCTGGGCAACCAGACCGCCACCAATACCTACGGTGTGACCCTGCGCCACGCCTACATGTACTGGAACAACTGGATGGCCGGCCAGACCTGGTCCAACTTCATGGACGCGGCCGCACTGCCCGAAGCGGTCGACTTCGTCGGCCCCACCGATGGTGTGATCTTCGTGCGCCAGGCCCAGGTGCGCTACACCCAGGGCGGCTTCAGCGTCGCGCTGGAAAACCCGGAAACCACCACCCTCACCGGTACCCGCAACCCGGTCACCGGCGCCTGGACCAACACCAGCGCCAACTCCGACCGTGGCAGCCTGCCTGACCTGACCCTTCGCTATGGCTGGAAGGGTGACTGGGGCACCTTCGGTGTCGGCGGCATCGTCCGTCAGCTGAAGGTCGACAACCAGGCCACCGGCGCCAAGGCCGACAAGGTGGCTGGCGGCCTGACCCTGGGCGGCAAATGGGTGATGGGCGACAGCGATTCGCTGCACTACCAGCTGACCGGCGGCGAAGGCATCGCCCGCTACATCGGTCTGGGCATCACCGCCGACAGCGCCTACGACGTGGCCCGCGACGAGCTCAACCCGACCGGCGTGCTGGCCGGTTACGTGGGCTGGCGGCATGCGTTCTCGCCGAAGCTGCGCACCAACCTGATCTATGCGCGCAGCGACTACGACAACGACAGCATCCTCGGCCCGCTGGTGACCAAGAGCGTGCAGAGCATCCGCGGCAACATCTTCTACTCGCCGCTGCCCAAGGTCGATATCGGCGCCGAGCTGATGTACGGCCGTCGCGAAGTGGAGAACGGCAACAAGGGTGACATCACCCGATTGCAGTTCACCACGAAATACAGCTTCTAAGAGCGTGCCGGCCAGCGGCCGGCACCTACCGAGATGGGGTGCCGGCCAAGGTCGGCATCTACCGAATTGAGTGCCGACCAACGGTCGGCACCCACCAACAACGATTGCTTCGGAGGGGAAGCGTCCCATGTCCAGTACACCCAGCACCGCACATAAAGCGGGCACCCTGACCAAGGGCCACAAGAAGGTCATCTTCGCCTCGAGCCTCGGCACGGTCTTCGAGTGGTATGACTTCTTCCTGTACGGCTCGCTCGCGGCCATCATCGCCAAGCAGTTCTTCAGCGGCGTCAATGAAACCACGGGCATGATCTTCGCCCTGCTGGCGTTTGCCGCCGGCTTCTTCGTGCGTCCGTTCGGCGCGGCCTTCTTCGGCAGCCTCGGCGACCGCATCGGCCGCAAGTACACCTTCCTGGTCACCATCCTGATCATGGGCATCTCGACCTTCCTGGTCGGCGTGCTGCCCAACTACGCCTCGATCGGTTTCGCCGCACCGGTGATCCTGATCATCCTGCGCCTGGCCCAGGGCCTGGCGATGGGCGGCGAGTACGGCGGTGCCGCCACCTACGTGGCCGAGCACGCGCCGGACGACAAGCGCGGCCTGTACACCAGCTTCATCCAGTGCACCGCCACGCTCGGCCTGTTCATGTCGCTGCTGATCATCCTGGCCTGCCGTTACTTCCTGGGCAATGAAGCCTTCGAAGCCTGGGGCTGGCGCATTCCGTTCCTGGTCTCGATCCTGCTGCTGGGCGTGTCGGTGTGGATCCGCCTGCAGCTGAGCGAGTCGCCGCTGTTCCAGCAGATGAAGTCGGAAGGCAAGGGCTCCAAGACGCCGTTCCGTGACAGCCTGAAGGGCGGCAACCTGAAGCTGATGCTGCTGGTCCTGCTCGGTGCGGCGGCCGGCCAGGCCGTGGTCTGGTACGGCGGCCAGTTCTACGCGCTGTTCTTCCTCAGCAGCATGCTGAAGGTCGATGCCACCACCTCCTACCTGCTGATCGCGGCCGCGCTGGCGCTGGGCGTGCCGTTCTTCATCTTCTTCGGCTGGCTGTCCGACCGCATTGGCCGCAAGAAGATCATCCTGGCCGGCTGCCTGCTGGCGGCCATCACCTACATCCCGATCTTCAAGGGCCTGACCCACTTCGCCAACCCGGCCATCGAAGAAGCGCGTGCATCCTCGCCGGCGCTGGTAGTCGCCGATCCGAACACCTGTTCATTCCAGTTCGATCCGGTGGGCCTGCGCAAGTTCACCAGCTCCTGCGACGTGGCTACCGCCGCGCTGACCAAGGCTGGTGTGCCGTACGACGTACAGCCCGCTGCCGCCGGTTCGCTGGCGATGGTGAACGTGGGCAGCGCCAGCGTCACCTCGTATGAGGCCGCCGGCCTGACCAAGGAAGAAGGCAAGGCCAAGGCTGACGCGTTCGGTGCGGAACTGAAGACCGCCCTGACCACCGCCGGCTACCCGGCCAAGGCCGATGGCGCCCGCATCAACATCGCCGGCACCATCTTCATGCTGTGGCTGCTGGTGCTGTACGTGACCATGGTCTACGGCCCGATCGCCGCTTACCTGGTCGAACTGTTCCCGACCCGCATCCGCTACACCTCGATGTCGCTGCCGTACCACATCGGCAACGGCTGGTTCGGTGGCTTCCTGCCGGCGATCTCGTTCGCGCTGGTGGCCGGTACCGGCAACCTCTACTACGGCCTGTGGTACCCCATCATCATCGCGCTGATGTCGGTGGTGATCGGCGGCCTGTTCCTGCGTGAGACCAAGGACGTGGATATCACCAAGTAACCGGTGTGCCGACCAACGGTCGGCACCCACCGGGTTTCAGGGGCCGCGGTGCAGACCGCGGCCTTTCTGTTTGTGGGGCGTGCCCACTCGGCTCGCAATCCGGTAGTGCCGGCCGCTGGCCGGCAACGGCTTTATGTCCGCGGAGATTCATGAGGTTGCCGGCCAGCGGCCGGCACTACCATTGGGTTGCGCAGCACCCCGTATAGTCGGCCCATGACCACCACTACGCCGGAAGACCTTCCCGCCCTCCTGCACACCCTGCGCAGCGCCTGGCAGTCGCAGCGCCCTTCGCCCGACCAGCGCGAAGCTGACCTGCGCCGCCTGCGCGAGGCGTTGAAGCCACGCCTGGACGAAATGGCGCAGGCCATCGCCGAGGACTTTGGCCATCGCGCCCACGTGGAATCGAAGCTGGCCGATGGCATGAGCGTGCTGTCGGCCATCGATCACCTGCGCCGCCACCTGCGGCGCTGGTCGAAGCCGCAGCGGGTCGGTGCAGGCTGGAAGCTGTGGCCGGCGCGTGCGCAGCTGCGGCCGACGCCGCTGGGCGTGGTCGGGGTGATCTCGCCCTGGAACTACCCGGTTACGCTGGCGCTGGTGCCGCTGGCCACCGCGATTGCCGCCGGCAACCATGTGTTGCTGAAGCCCTCGGAACACACACCACGCACCAGTGCATTCCTGGCCGATCTGCTGGCCAGTGTGTTCCCGCCCGATCGCGTGGCGGTGGTGCAGGGCGGGGCGGATGTGGCGGCGGCGGTGTCCTCGCTGCCGCTGGACCATCTGCTGTTCACCGGCTCGACGGCCGTCGGTCGCAAGGTGATGGCGGCCGCCGCCGAGCATCTGGTGCCGGTCACGCTGGAGCTGGGCGGCAAGTCGCCGGCGATTGTCTGCCGCGATTTCCCGCTGGACAAAGCCGCCGCGCGGCTCGCCACCGGGAAATGGTTCAACGCCGGGCAGACCTGCATCGCGCCGGATTACGTGCTGATCGACACCGTGCGCCAGCGCGAGTTCGTACAGGCGCTGCAGCAGCAGGTGCGCGAGCGCTATGGCGACTTCAGCGATGCCGACGACTACACCCGCATCATCAATGAAGGCCAGTACCGGCGCCTGCAGGGCTATCTGGCACAGGCGCGCGAACGCGGCGTGCCGGTGATTCCGCTGGCGCAGGTGGATGAGGCGCGCGCCGACCGCGAGCGCCTGCTGGTGCCGACCGTGGTGCTGGACCCGCCGGACGACCTGGACCTGATGCGCGAGGAGATCTTCGGGCCGATCCTGCCGGTGCGGGCCTATCCGGATCTGGATGCCGCGCTGGCCGACGTGCTGTCCCGCGACCGGCCGTTGGCGCTGTATCCCTTCAGCCATGACCGGGCCACGGTGGAGCGCATCCTCGGCCAGGTGGTGGCCGGTGGGGTGACGGTGAATGACACGCTGCTGCACTTCGCCGCCGATGGCCTGCCGTTTGGCGGGGTCGGGGCCAGCGGCATGGGCGCGTACCACGGCCGCGCCGGGTTCGATGCGATGAGCAAGCGGCTGCCGGTGCTGTGGCAGTCGCGCTGGGCGGCCAGCGACCGGCTGCGGCCGCCGTATTCGAAGATTGCGGGGTTGTTGAAGCTTCTGCTTCGGTAGTGCCGGCCGCTGGCCGGCAACCGCATGGACCGTCGGCAAGACCCTGCAGTTGCCGGCCAGCGGCCGGCACTACCGGTGGGTGCCCACCTGGGGTGGCACGCGTGCCAAGCGCACCCGGGTAGAATGCCTGCATGAAGATCGCCTCGTGGAACGTCAATTCGCTCAATGTCCGCCTGCCGCACCTGGAGCAGTGGCTCAGGGAGTTCGGCCCGGACATCGTCGGTATCCAGGAAACCAAGCTGGAGGACCACAAGTTCCCCGATTCGGCGCTGATCGCCGCCGGCTACCGCAGCGTGTTCGCCGGCCAGAAGACCTACAACGGCGTTGCGCTGCTGTCGCGTGAGCCGGCGCAGGACGTGCAGATCGGCATTCCCGGCTTCGAGGACGAACAGAAGCGCGTCATAGCCGGTACCTTCGGCGACCTGCGGGTGATCAACCTGTACGTGGTCAATGGCCAGGACATCGGCACCGACAAGTACGACTACAAGCTGCGCTGGCTGGAAGCGGTGCATGCCTGGATCGCCGAAGAACTGCAGCGGCATCCGAAGCTGATCGTGATGGGTGACTTCAACATCGCCCCGGACGCGCGCGATGTGCACGACCCGGAGGTGTGGAACGACAACCACATCCTGACCTCCACCGCCGAGCGCGGCGCGCTCAACAAGCTGCTGCAGCTGGGCCTGCACGATGGCTTCCGCCTGCACAACGACGAGGCGGGCACCTTCAGCTGGTGGGATTACCGTGCCGCCGGCTTCCGCCGCAACCTGGGCCTGCGCATCGACCTGACCCTGGTCTCCGATGCGCTGAAGGGCAGCGCGGTGGCCTCGGGCATCGACCGCGAGCCGCGCACCTGGGAACGCCCGAGCGACCATGCGCCGGCCTGGGTGCAGATCGGTTGAACGAACAGGGCCCGACGATTGCCGGGCCCGTTCTGGATCATCTGCCGGCCAGTGGCCGGCACTACCCTCAGATCACCGTATGCTCTTGCGGGTGAACAGGTTGACGATCGCCAGCAGGATCACCGCGCCGATCAGCGAGAACAGGAAGGTGCGGATGGTGATCGCTTCGTTGATGCCGCCGCCGAACAGCCAGCCGGAAATCAGCGCGCCGACGATGCCGACCACGATGTTGAGGATGATGCCCTGCTGGGCATCGCGCTTCATGATGATGCTGGCCAGCCAGCCTACGATGCCGCCGACGATCAGCCAGATGATGATGCCCATGATCGAACCTCCGGTGGGAAACTGTGACCAGTTGACGCGCACGGCCGTGAACCCGTCGTGCAATTGCGTGATGGGCGCGTGCGGATGAGCCTGCCAGCCACCCTCGACGGCCCGTGGCGCTTCGGTCCGGTAACGGTCTGGCGGCGTCCGCACGTGCCGGGCCAGCGCGGTGAACCGCAGGCGCGGCAGGTACTGGCGCAGGCGCTGGGCACCGATCCGCAGACGCTGCCACTGGTCCGTGACGACAAGGGCCGGCCGGAGCTGAGCGGCCCGTTGGCCCACTACGGGACCGGCTGGAGCCACAGCGGTGAGGTGCTGCTGGTGGCGCTGGGCGAAGGCGTGCGGCTGGGCGTGGACCTGGAACTGCTGCGGCCGCGGCCGCGTCTTCTGGAGATCGTGCGGCGCTTCTTCCACCCGCAGGAGGTGGCCTGGCTGGAACGCCTGGACGAGGCCGACCGCGAGCACTGGTTCTTCCGCGTGTGGTGCGTCAAGGAAGCCATCCTGAAGGCGCACGGCCAGGGCATCTCGTTCGGCCTGCACCGCCTGCAGCTGGCGCCGGGGGCCGATGGCGCCCTGCACCTGCGCTGGTGCGACCCGGAACTGGGCGAGGCCGCGCGCTGGCACCTGCACGAATGGCAGGCCACCGGCCAGTTCCGTGCGGCGTTGGCCTGGTATCCGCACTGAAGCGGGGAATCAGCGCGCAAAACCGGCGATAATGGCGGCATGAGCGAACACCCACTTCCCGCCAGCGTGGCTGCCACGCTGGAACAGGGCCTGGCCAGCATGGGCCTGGACGCCGCGCTGGCGCCGCCGCTGCTGCGCTACCTGGCCCTGCTGCACCGCTGGAACGGCACCTACAACCTCACCGCCATCCGCGACCCGCAGGAGATGGTTACCCGCCACCTGCTCGATTCGCTGGCGATGCAGCCGTTCGTGGCTGATGGCAGCCTGGCCGACCTCGGTACCGGCCCCGGGTTGCCCGGCATCCCGCTTGCGATCGCCTGCCCGGGCCTGCAGGTCACCCTGGTGGAGAGCAACGGCAAGAAGGCGCGCTTCATGCGCGAGGCCGTGCGCCAGCTCGGCCTGGGCAACGCCCGCGTGGCCGAATCGCGGGCCGAAGCGCTGGACGAGGCCGGTCGTTACGACCAGCTGACCGCGCGCGCAATGGATACCCTGGCTGGCATCGTCCGCGTCGGTGGCCATCTGCTGCGCCCCGGTGGCGTGCTGCTGGCCATGAAGGGCGTCTACCCGCATGAGGAGATCGCGGAACTGCCGGCTGGCTGGCAGGTGCGTGAGGTGACCCCGCTGAGCGTGCCCGGCCTGGCCGGCGAACGCCACCTGGTCACCGTTACAGGTCCCTGATTCCCGCCGCCAGCCCTTTGTGGAACAACGGGTTGGCGATCCACGATTTCCGCAAGGGGCCGGTTGTACGCATAATGACCGGTCCCAACCATCCGTCGACGAGGCACACCCGCATGGCCCGCATCATCGCCATCGCCAACCAGAAGGGTGGCGTCGGCAAGACCACGACCGCCGTCAACCTGGCCGCTTCCCTGGCCAACGCACCCAAGCGCGTGCTGTTGGTCGACCTGGACTCGCAGGGCAACGCGACCATGGGCAGCGGCGTGGACAAGCGTGAGCTGGCGGCCTCCACCTGCGATCTGCTGCTGGGCGAGAACAGCGCCGCCGATGTGCGCGTGCAGACCGCCGAAGGCTACGACCTGCTGCCGGGCAACATCGACCTGACCGCCGCCGAGATCCAGCTGATGGGCCAGAGCGAGCGCGAGCAGCGCCTGAAGCGCGCACTGGCGCCGATCCGCGACGAGTACGACTACATCCTGATCGATTGCCCGCCGGCGTTGTCGCTGCTGACGCTCAACGCGCTGGCCGCTGCCGATTCGGTGATCGTGCCGATGCAGTGCGAGTACTACGCACTGGAAGGCCTGAGCGCGCTGGTGGAAACCATCGAAGCGCTGCGTACCAGCCTGAACCCGGCGTTGGAGATCGAAGGCGTGCTGCGCACCATGTTCGACGTGCGCAACAACCTGGCCAACGCAGTGTCGGCCGAGCTCACCGAGCACTTCGGCGACCGCGTGTTCCGCACCATCGTGCCGCGCAACGTGCGCCTGGCCGAGGCGCCCAGCCATGGCCAGAGCATCGTCGGCTACGACCGCGCCTCGCGCGGTGGCGTGGCCTACCTGGGCCTGGCCGGCGAGATCATCCGCCGCAACAACGAACGCAACAAGGCCGCCAAGGCCGTGGAGACCGTCTGATGACCAGCAGCAAGCCGGCAGCCAAGAAGCGAGGCCTCGGCCGTGGCCTGGACGCGCTGCTGGGTCCGAAAGGCGCGGTCAGCCAGGTGCAGGCCACCACTGCGGTGATCGAACCGCTGCCGGGTGAAGTGCTGCGCAAGTTGCCGGTCGGCCAGCTGCAGCCGGGCAAGTACCAGCCGCGCCGCGAGATGGACGAGGGCAAGCTCTCCGAGCTGGCCGACTCGATCAAGTCGCAGGGCGTGATCCAGCCGATCCTGGTGCGCCAGCTGCCGGCAGGCAACTACGAAATCGTCGCCGGTGAGCGCCGCTGGCGCGCATCGCAGCTGGCCGGCCTGGACGAAGTGCCGGTGGTGGTGCGCGAGCTGGAAGACCGCACCGTCATCGCGATGGCGCTGATCGAGAACATCCAGCGCGAAGACCTCAACCCGCTGGAAGAAGCCGAGGCGCTGCAGCGCCTGATCAGCGAGTTCACCCTGACCCATGCCGAGGCCGCCGAGGCCGTCGGCCGCTCGCGCGCGGCGGTGTCCAACCTGCTGCGCCTGCTGGAGCTGCCGGTGGCGATCCGCTTGCTGCTGGAAACCCGCCGCCTGGAAATGGGCCACGCCCGCGCGCTGCTGACCCTGGCTCCCGAGCTGGCTGGCAAGCTGGCGCAGGAAGCGGCCGATGAAGGCTGGTCGGTGCGCGAGGTCGAGCGCCGTGCGCAGGCCTTCGCGGCCGGCAAGGTGCCGAGCAACCGCCCGGTGGCGACGCCGAAGGTGCAGCAGGCCGACATCGCCTCGCTGGAAACCGAACTGTCCGAAGCACTGGGTGCCAAGGTGGCGATCAACCACGGCCGGGGCGGCAAGGGCAAGCTGATCATCCACTACACCGACCTGGATACCCTGGACGGCGTGCTGGAAAAGCTGCGTACGCGCCAGGGCTGAGCCCGGCGCAGCGCCAGGGGGTGCGGCCTGTTCCCGCCGCGTCCTGCAGATGACAGGGAACGCACCGCCGCGCGTGCCGGGGATGCACTGCTCTCCGGTCCGTGGCCTCATCCAGGGAACAGGACATGAGCAACGAATACGAGGACGTCAGCCCGGACGGCACCCAGATACTGGTACATCGCCGCGAAAAGGACTTCGTGCCCGCCATCGGCGAAGAACAGCACATCGAGGCGATCAGCGCCCACCTCGAACGCCATCTGGGCCCGGTGTCCGGTGTCTTCCACGAGATCATCTCCGATCTGGTGCACATCGACGTGCACGTGGTGCCGGCCAATGACCACTGCCCGTACCTGCGCCTGGTCACCTCCGGCATGAGCGACCTGCCGATGACCGTGCCCGCCGAGGTGGACGCGGACGTGCCGCGCTACATGGAACTGATGGTGACCCTGCCGGCCGACTGGCCGATCTCCCAGGACGCCTTCGAGGACGAGCGCAATTACTGGCCGGTGCGCCTGCTGAAGGGCATGGCACGGTTGCCGCACGAGTACGACACCTGGCTGGGCTTCGGCCACACCATTCCCAACGGCCATCCCAGCGAGCCCTACGCGCCGGGCGTGGGTTTCGATGGTGCCATCGTGCTGCCGCCGGTGACCGCCCCGGAGGACTTCGCCACGTTGGTGCTGGAGGACGGCAGGACCATCAGCTTCATGAGCCTGGTTCCGCTGTACCCGGAAGAGATGGACCTGAAGCTGAGGAAGGGCGCCGAGGCGCTGCTCGACCGCTTCGATGCGAAGAACATCCAGGACGTGATCGAACCCGGCCGCACCAACGTGGCGAAGAAGCGTTTCGGTTTGTTCTGAGACCGGTAACATCAGGGGCCTGAACTTCGTTTCCAGGCCCCTGTCATGACCATCCTGCTCACCGGCGCTGCCGGCTTCATCGGTGCCTACACCGCCCGCGCGCTGCTGGAGGCCGGCCAGCCCGTGGTCGGCCTGGACAACTTCAACGACTACTATGACCCGCAGATCAAGCGCGACCGCGTGGCTGCGCTGTGCCCGGCGCTGGACCTGCGCACCCTGGACCTGACCGACCAGCAGGGCCTGGCGGCACTGTTCGACGAGGTGAAGCCGACTGCGGTGATCCACCTGGCCGCGCAGGCCGGCGTGCGCTATTCGCTGGAAAACCCGCACGCCTACGTCGACAGCAACCTGGTCGGCTTCGTCAACATGCTCGAACTGTGCCGCCACCGTGGCGTGCAGCACCTGGTGTATGCCTCCAGCAGCTCGGTCTACGGCGATTCGGCCACGCCGCCGTTCTCCGAGGACCAGCGCGTGGACCAGCCGCGCTCGCTGTACGCGGCGACCAAGGCGGCCAACGAGCTGATGGCCTACACCTACGCGCAGCTGTACGGCCTGCATGCCACCGGCCTGCGCTTCTTCACCGTGTATGGCCCGTGGGGCCGGCCGGACATGGCACCGCTGCTGTTCTCGCGCGCGGTGCTGGCCGGGCGGCCGATCGACGTGTTCAACGAGGGCCGCATGCAGCGCGATTTCACACATGTCTCCGACATCGTGTCGGGTATCCTCGGCGCGCTCGCGCATCCGGCCGATGGTCCGGTACCGCACCGGGTGTTCAACCTCGGCAACCATACGCCGGTCGAGCTGGAGCGCTTCATCAGCGTGATCGAGCAGGCCGCCGGTCGCCCCGCGCAGAAGGTCTACAAGCCGATGCAGCCGGGCGACATGGTGCGCACGATGGCCGATACCCGGCGCGCCCATGACGCATTCGGCTTCGACGCGGTGACCCCGATCGAAGAAGGGTTGCCCCCCGTCGTGCAGTGGTGCCGCGAGTATTTTGGCGACCGCGCCTGAGGACGGATCCTCACACAGCCGGATTCATCTTCGGATAACCTCGGCTTCGGAGAATGCGCGGTCTTTGTCCCCCTTTGGCCGAGTGCCTTATGAGCCAACCCGAGCTTTCCGTTGTCGTCCCGGTGTTCAACGAACGCGACAACGTCGCCCCGCTGGTTGCCGAAATCACCGCCGCGCTGCGTGGCCGGCTGCCGTTCGAGATCGTCTACATCGATGATCACTCGCGCGATGACACCCTGGCGGTGCTGCAGGGGCTGAAGGCGACCACGCCGGAACTGCGGGTGCTGCACCACGTGGACCAGAGCGGGCAGAGCACCGCCGTGCGCACCGGTGTCAAGCATGCGCGGGCGCCGTGGATCGCCACCCTGGATGGCGATGGCCAGAACGATCCGGCCGATATCCCCAAGCTGCTGGCCGCGCGCGATGCCGCCGAGGCGCAGGTGAAGCTGTTCGCCGGCTGGCGGGTCAACCGCCAGGACAGCGGCAGCAAGCGCTGGGCCAGCAAGTGGGCCAACGCCATCCGCGCACGCATGCTGCGCGACGATACGCCCGATACCGGCTGCGGAATCAAGCTGTTCGAGCGCAGCGCGTTCCTCGACCTGCCGTACTTCGACCACATGCACCGCTACCTGCCCGCGCTGATGCAGCGTGCCGGCTGGAAGACCACCAGCGTGCCGGTCAACCACCGCCACCGTACCGCCGGCGTGTCCAAGTACAACAACCTGGGCCGTGCACTGGTCGGCATCCGTGACCTGCGCGGCGTGGCGTGGCTGATCACCCGCAGCAAGCGCACCGCAGTGGAGGAGCGTTGATGGACCTGGAGCTGCACTGGCTCGACCAGCCGCTGACCTGGTTGTACTGGACCGGCCTGCATGTGACCGGCTGGAAGCTGATCGGCTATACCGGCGCGCTGATGTTCGGTGGCCGCTGGCTGGTCCAGTTCGTCGCCTCCAAGCGTGCGGGCAAGCCGGTGATCCCGCGGCTGTTCTGGTACATGAGCGTGGTCGGCAGCCTGATGACGCTGAGCTACTTCCTGTTCTCGGCCAAGCAGGACTCGGTGGGCGTACTGCAGAACCTGTTCCCGGCGTTCACCGCGCTGTACAGCCTGCAGCTGGACATCAAGCACCGGGGCTGGAAGCGGGACAAGGCCAGCCATTGAGACTGCGCCGGGATGCGGTCTGCCGTGGGTAGAGTCGACTGTCAGTCGACTTTCGCGCGGAGCGCGGGGTTTGCTGCATATGGCGGAAGAGCAGCCGACTGACAGTCGGCTCTACCACGCGCCTTCGGCGCTGGGGCCCCGGCCTGCGGCCGGTTCCCGGCCCTGCCTGCCGTGGGTAGAGTCGACTGTCAGTCGACTTTCGCGCGGAGCGCGGGGTTTGCTGCATGTGGCGGAAGAGCAGCCGACTGACAGTCGGCTCTACCACG
>NZ_JCAFUR010000022.1:0-51069 GCF_059371575.1 Stenotrophomonas sp. YJH_SMC_4 | reverse complement strand
TCCCGAACTCGGAAGTGAAACGCAGCTGCGCCGATGGTAGTGTGGCTCAAGCCATGCGAGAGTAGGTCATCGCCAGGGTTTACACCCAAAACCCCGCTGCTCACGCAGCGGGGTTTTTCTTTGTGCGCAGTAAATGCGGGTCGTGCCGGCCGCTGGCCGGCAACCCGATGGCATTACATGGCCCGGTAGATCCACGCCATGCGTGGAGGTCCTCTGCGAAGAAGCATGGCGCCAACCAAGGTTGGCCGCTACCAATCGATTGCCGGCCAGCGGCCGGCACTACCGGCAGATCCACACCAATCGTGGATCTGCCGCCGACGGTACGCAAAAGAAAAGCGGCGCCCCGTGGGGCGCCGCTCTGCTCTCAACGATGTTCAGTCGAGCATGGCCCGGCTTTACTTTGCCGAAGCCTTGTCCTTCATCATCGCGTCGCGGGCTGCCTTGAACGGGTTGCCTTCGTACCAGTTCGGCCAACGATCGCCACCGGCCAGTTCCTTGCCGACGCCGTACATCAGCTGCAGGTCCTCGACAGTCCCGTCCAGCTTCCAGGTGGACGCGTCGAACTCGTCCTTTGGACCGTGGTAGCGGTTGGCGCCGTAGTCCGCTGCGGCCTTGCGGCCTGCGTCCACGCCACCCTCGCGCAGGTCCTCGCCACCATCGGCGTACAGGGCCGGCACGCCGGCCTTGGCGAAGTTGAAGTGGTCCGAGCGGAAGTAGAAGCCGCTCTGCACCGAGGTCTCACCATGCAGCGTGCGGTCCTGGGCTGCAGCCAGCGGCTTGAGGATGTCCTCCAGTTCCGAGCTGCCGAAGCCGGTGACGGTCACGTCCTTGGCACGGCCGGCCACCGACATCGCGTCGATGTTGATCACACCGGCGATCTTGTCCAGTGGGAAGGTCGGGTGGGAGACGTAGTACTTCGAACCCAGCAGGCCGGACTCTTCCAGGGTCACCGCCAGGAACACCACCGAGCGCTCCGGCTTCGGATCCTGCTGGGCCATGGCTTCGGCCACCTCAAGGATGCCGGCCACGCCGGTCGCGTTGTCGACCGCACCGTTGTAGATGTTGTCGCCGGTTTCACCCTCATGCTTGCCCAGGTGGTCCCAGTGCGCCATGTACAGCACGGCCTCGTCGGCACGCTTGCTGCCCGGCAGCACGCCCACCACGTTGCGCGACTGCTTCTGCGCGATCTGGCTCTTCAGGTCGACCGTAGCGGTGGCCTTCAGCGGCACCGGCTTGAAGCCGCGCTTGCTGGCGTCCTTGTAGGCCTGTGCCAGGTCCAGGCCGGCGCCTGCGAACAGCGCCTTGGCGGCGTCGGCACTCAGCCAGCCCTGCACCGGAATGCGGGCTTCCGGGTCATCCTTGGCCGGCAGGTCGTACTGCGGGCCGGCCCAGGAGTTCTTCACCACGTCCCAGCCATAGGAAGCGCCGGCGGTGTCGTGCACGATCAGCGCCGCGGCGGCGCCCTTGCGCGCGGCCTCTTCGAACTTGTAGGTCCAGCGGCCGTAGTAGGTCATGCGCTTGCCGTCGAACAGCTTCGCGTCGTCAACATGGAAGCCCGGATCGTTGACGAACATCACGACCGTCTTGCCCTTCCAGTCCTGGCCGGCATAGTCGTTCCACTTCTGCTCCGGCGCATCAACGCCATAGCCGACGAACACCAGGTCGCTGGCATCGACTTTCACCTCAGCCTGGCCGGTACGGGTGCCGACCACCATGTCGGTACCGAACTTCAGCTCGGTGGTCTTGCCACCCTGGGCGATCTTCAGCACGGTCGACGCGTCGGCCGTGGTCTCGGTCATCGGTACGTCCTGGAACCAGCTGTCACCGTTGCCCGGCTGCAGGCCGATGCGCTGCATCTGGTCGCGGATGTAGTTGACCGTCAGTTCCTCGCCCTTGCTGCCCGGCGCGCGGCCTTCGAATTCATCCGAGGCCAGGGTCTTGACCATCTCGGCGAAGTCGCCGGCGTTGATCTCGGGGGAGAACTGATGAGCCGCCGGCTTCGCGGCAGCGGTGTCGGTGGCTGACGCCGGTGCGGTGGCCGGCGTGTCTTCGCCTTTGCAGGCACTGAGCGCGGCCGCGGCGGCCAGGCACAGGAGGAGTTTGCGGGGCATCGTCGATTCCTGGAAAACAAAGGGCGGCCGCACGTCGTGCACGGCCGGTATCAGCGAGTATCACCGAACCAGGCGGTCCGGTGCGCTCAGTCCGCCGGGGCGGTTTCGGTGTCGAACGGGATCGGTTCGGCGCCGGTGACCGGACCGATGCGCGCGGTGCGATGCACGTAAAGCACCACCTCGCGTTCGAACTGCAGGGGGCCGTTGACCACGGCATTCGGGCCGACGATCACGCGTGGCTTGCGGCTGGCGGTGAGCGAGACGCTGAAGTTCGGCTTGCGCACGTGCACACCGCCGTTGACCTGGGAACCGATGCCGACGGTGATATCGCCGTTGACGGTCTCCACGTCCTTGCCGACGCGGCTTTCGACCAGGCCGATGCCACCGTTCACGGTTTCGACGCCGCCTTCGATCTGGCTGCCGCGATCGGTGAAGATGCTGCCGTTGACGGTGCTGACGCTGCCGTGTGCAATCACCTCGCGGCCCAGGCGTACGCCGCCGTTGACCGTTTCAATCTTGCCGGTACGTGCACGGTCGGCCACCTTGACCCCGCCGTTGACGGTGTCGATGCTGCCGGTCTCGACGCCTTCACCAACCCGGATACCGCCGTTGACGGTATCCAGCTTGCCGTAGCGCTGGCCAGGCTCGGCGCTGATGCTGCCGTTGACCTTGCTGATGTTGTCCTGGGCACCGGCGGGGCCGGCAACGAGCAGGACGCCCAACAACAGCGGAATGGAAAGAGTTTTCATGGGACCTCGATGGATGTGCGGCTGGCAGGCCGCGTGCGGAGATGTCACCATTCCCCGGTACCCCCTGCAACTGCCTGAAGTCACTGGAAAGCCCTTGCGCGACAACGCCTTCCCATCACGCCGACATCACATCGCCGCCATCCGCGGCGGGCGCTGCCTGCTGTTGGGGCTGGCCATCGCCTTGGCGCTGCCGTTGCCGGGCGCCGCTCAGACCACCCGCGAGACCGAGCGCAAGCTGCAGAAGCTGCGTAGCGAGTTGAAGGGCGTGGCGCAGGAGCGCAGGCAGATCGAGGGCCAGCGGGGCCAGGCCTCGCAGCAGCTGCGTGAGGCGGACGAGAAGGTGGCCCGCACCGGCCGTGCGCTTGCGCAGACTGAAACTGCGCTGCGCGAGCAGGGAAGGGCCCTGGCCGAGGCCGAACAACGCCGCAGCGCGCTGCAGGCCAACCTCGCCCAGCAGCATCGCGAGCTGGCCGGCCTGCTGCGTGCGGCCTACCAGCTGGGCAACCATGCACCTCTGAAGCTGCTGCTGTCGCAGGACACGGTGGCCGATGCCAATCGTGCCCTGGCCTACCACCGCTACCTGCAACGCGAGCGGGCACAGCGCATCACCACGCTGACAGCCGACCTGAAAGAGCTGGAAGTGCTGCAGGCGCAGATCGCCGAGCGCAAGCAGAAGCTGCAGGGTGCGCAGCAGGACCAGAAGCAGCAGGCTGCGGCGCTGGAAGCCGACCGTCGCGATCGCGCCAGGACCGTCGCCTCGCTGGATGAGCGCTTCAAGGACCAGCGCGAGAAGGAACAGGCGCTGGGCCAAGACGCCAAGGCACTGGAAACGCTGCTGGCCAACCTGCGTGCCGCTGCGGCACGGGCCGAAGCCGAGCGCCGCGCCGCGGCACGGCGGGCGGCCGCTGAAAAGGCCGCCGCCGAGCGTGCCGCACGCCAGGCCGCCGCGCAGGGCCGCCCGCCACCGCCGCCCACCAAGGTCCCGCCTGCCGTTGCCTCTGCGCCGGCGCCGAAGGTGGGTGGCCTGGGCTGGCCGTTGTCGGGCAACCTGTTGGCCCGCTACGGCGGAAAGCTGCCCGACGGCCGCACCAGCAGTGGTGTGTTGATCGGCGCGCCCGCCGGCAGCACCGTCACCGCCGTGGCCGACGGCACCGTGGTGTTCTCCGACTGGATGACCGGCTACGGCATGATCCTGATCGTCGATCACGGCAACGGCTACATGAGCCTGTACGCGCACAACGACACCCTGCTGAAGGATGCGGGTGCCCGGGTCAGCCGCGGCGATGCGGTGGCGAAGGTCGGCAATTCCGGTGGCCAGGGCGTGACTGCGCTGTACTTCGAATTGCGCCGGGGCGGGCAGCCGGTCAACCCGGACAGCTGGCTGCAGCGGCGCTGAATCCGGCGCTGTCGCGTGGCGGACGGATTCAACGGGAATTTAGCTGTGCTTCGCGCATAATCGACGCATGTGCCTTGGGCACGATGCCAACGTCGACAGGAGTGATCCATGCGCGCAGCCCGTACCGCCACCCTCTTGCTGGCCCTGTTGCCGGCGCTGTCCTGGGCGCAGCAGACCGCGCCCGCCCCGAGCAAGGAAACCAGCGGGCAGGCAGCGAACAGCGAGGAGGCGGTGACCTCGAAGGTGCCGCTGGAGGACATCCGCCGCTTCGTCGCCGTGTACAACGCGGTGCGCGCGGCCTATGTCGACCCGGTCGATGACAAGAAGCTGATGCAGTCGGCGGTGCGCGGCCTGCTGCTCGACCTCGACCCGCACAGCACGTACTTCAACAAGGAAGACGCGCAGGCCTTCGACGAGCAGGCCAACGGCGCCTACGAGGGCATCGGCGTGGAGTTGCAGCAGCAGCCCGACAACGCCAGCATGAAGGTCATCTCGCCGATCGACGACACGCCGGCGGCCAAGGCCGGCATCCTCGCCGGTGACCTGATCATCGCCATCGACGGCAAGCCGATCAGCGCAATTGATGCCAGCGAACCGTTGCGTGGCCCAGCCGGCAGCAAGGTGGTGCTGACCATCGTGCGCGCGGGCAAGCCGAAGCCGTTCGACGTCAGCCTCACCCGCCAGACCATCCGCGTGACCAGCGTGCGCAGCCGCCTGCTGGAGCCGGGCTACGGCTACATCCGCCTGAGCACCTTCCAGGCCGACACCGGGTCGGACTTCCAGAAGCACCTGCAGCAGCTGCAGAAGCAGTCCGGTGGCCAGCTCAAGGGCCTGGTGCTGGATCTGCGCAGCAACCCGGGTGGGCTGCTGACTGCCGCGGTGCAGGTGGCCGACGACTTGCTCGACAAGGGCAACATCGTCAGCACCCGCGGCCGCATCAGCATCAGTGATGCACGGTTCGATGCGACGCCGGGCGATCTGTTGAAGGGCGCACCGGTGGTGGTGCTGGTCGATGCGGGTTCGGCCAGTGCCTCGGAAGTGCTGGCCGGCGCACTGCGCGACAACAAGCGCGCCCGCGTGGTCGGCAGCCGCACCTTCGGCAAGGGTTCGGTGCAGACCGTGCTGCCGCTGGACAACGGTGATTCGGTGAAGCTGACCACCGCGCGTTATTACACGCCCAGCGGAAAGTCGATCCAGGCCACGGGCATCGTGCCGGAGGTCGAACTGAAGCCTGCGGCGCGCCCGGAAGACGGGGCACTGCCGGCCAGCCTGAGCGATTACAGCGAAGCGACCCTGCCAGGCCATCTGCGCGGCGATGACGAAGGCACCGAGGGCTACCACGCCGGTGCGGTGCTGCCGGGCGATGGCCCGATCAACGACGCGCTGGCCGAGCTGAAGAACCCGGGTTCGGTGGCTGCACGCTTGAAGGCCGAAGCGGCGAAGGCGGATGCGGCCAAGGCCGCGAAGGCCGCTGCGGCGAAGCCGGAAGCGAAGGTCGAACCTAAGCCGGAAGCACAGCCGGAAGCAAAGCCCGCACCGGCCCCAGCGAAGCCGTGAGGTAGCGCCGGGCCATACCCGGCGTCGGCTCAAGGGCGGAAGAAGAAACCAAATGCCGGCCAGCGGCCGGCACTATCTGGGCCTCAGAAGCCGTGGCGCTTGCGCAGCCGGCGGGCGATCGCCGCGCGCACGTAGACCCCGTACACCAGGCCGAACACGAAGCCGCCGATGTGGGCCCACCAGGCCACCATGCCGAAGCTCGGGCCGATATGGGCGAACACCACCTGCAGCGCTGCCCACACGCCGATCAGCAGGTAGGCCGGGGCACGCACGAATTCCAGGAACAGGCCAAGCGGGATCACCACGCCCAGCCGCGCCCCCGGGAACAGGGCCAGGTAGGCACCGATCAGTGCCGAGACCGCGCCACTGGCACCGATGATGATCTGGTCCGGGCTGCCCATGGTGTAGATGGCCACCAGGTTGGACACCGCGCCGCCGACCAGGAACAGCAGCAGTAGGCGCCAGGGCCCCAGCACCCGCTCGGCGGGCAGGCCGAAGATCAACAGGAACACCAGGTTGCCCAGCAGATGCGACCAGTCCGCGTGCAGGAACAGGGCGGTGAACAGGCGCAGCACGCTGCCGTCCTGCAGCGTCGCCCACCAGTCGAGCGGGTGGGTCAGGCCGGTGGACAGGGCGCCCCAGTCCAGCCAGAGGCTGCCGCGGGCATCGTCCGGGCGCGAGATCGACCACAGGAACGCCAGCCATAGTGCCGCAAACAGCACGGGCGTGGCCCAGCGCAGGGCCGCCTTCTTGCGGGACGGGAGGGAGACGAACATGGGCAATAGCCTAGCGTGCGGGCGCTTGCGGCGGGGATTGTCCTGTTCAGCTTTTGAGACGAAAAAACCGCCTGCGTCGTTATTGTTTCATTAACGGCTCTGGGTAATACTCGCATACGGCGTCGTATGTCGGGAGGGGAATCCGGCGCGCTTCGACGGGCCTCTGGGCCTGCCGGGCGCAGGCGCACTCAGAGCACCATCACCGCTTACCGGAGAGAGAGAACTACGATGCAAACCGCTTCCACCATTGCCCGACTGACCCTGCTGGCCGTCGGCGTTGCCGGTGCGCTGGCCGCCGCCGATGCCAATGCTGCCGCTTTCCAGCTGAAGGAAAACAGCGCCAAGGGCCTGGGCCGCGCGTTCGCCGGCTCCGGCAGCGCCGAAGGCGACGCCTCCATCATCGCCGTCAACCCGGCCGGCATGCGCCAGCTTGATGGCACCCTGATTCAGGGTGACCTGAGCGCCATCAGCTTCAAGGCCGAGTTCAAAGGCCAAGGCCGTAAGCCGACCGGCGCCGCGCAGACCGGCGGTGACGGCGGCGACGCTGGAATGATCGCCCCGGTTCCGGCCGCATACTTCCATATGCCAGTCGGCGAGAAGGCGCACTTCGGTGTGTCGCTGACTGCTCCGTTTGGTTTCAAGACCCAGTACGACAATGGTTGGGTGGGTCGCTACAGCGGCCTGAAGACCGATTTGAAGGCGATCGACCTCGGCTTCGCCGCATCCTATGACGTCAACCCGTACGTTTCCTTCGGTGCGTCGGTGTTCGTCGAGCACCTGACTATCGAGCTGAGCAACAACATCGATTTCGGTACTGCGCTGGCCCAGGCCCGCGTGCCGGGTTACGCCCCGGGCAGCGCCGACGGCAAGCTGACCGTTGAAGGCGACAACAATGCAGTGGGCTGGACGGTCGGTGGTCTGTTCTCGATCGATGAGAATACCCACATCGGCCTGAGCTACCGCTCCAAGGTTACGCACAAGATCACCGGTGGCGATGCCACCTTCCTGATGCCGAACGACAATGGCCGCACCGCGACCATCCTGGGACAGACTCAGCCGGGCCAGTTCGTCAGCACCAGCGGGAAGGCAACCGTAAAGCTGCCGGCGTCGGCAACCCTCAGTGTGACCCACAAGGTCAACGACCGCTGGACTGTGATGGGTGACGTCACCCGCACCGCTTGGTCGACCGCATTCGACGCTGTCACCATCGACTACGCTTCGGCCCAGAAGGACTCTGTGCTGGACTTCGGCTATCGCGATACCACCTTCGTGTCGCTGGGTGCGGACTACAAGCTGAGCGATACCGTCACCCTGCGCGGTGGTGTCGCGCTGGACCAGACCCCGACTACCGACGCTCATCGCGATGTGCGCGTGCCAGATACCAGCCGCAAGTGGCTGTCGCTGGGCGTGGGCTGGACCCCGTCGGCTAACACCGAATACAACTTCGGCTACACCCACCTGTTCACCAGCGACCCGAACGTGAACATCAAGCCGACTACCAACAACCAGGGCAACTCGCTGGCTGGCAAGTACAAGGTTCGTGGCGACGTGCTGGCAGCTTCGTTCCAGTACAAGTTCTGATCCAGGCGATTGCCTGAAGCAAGACACGGAAGGCCCCGCGTAAGCGGGGCCTTCTTTTTGCAGTGCGGCCCAGGGCATCCACGTCGGGCGTGGCTACGCCCGGTTGTGTACGCAGGGGGCGAATCCATGACAATAGCGTCATGAACCTGTCCGACCCGAACTTCCAGCTGGAGCTGGCTGCCAACATCGCCGTCGCCGGCTCGATCCTGCTGGCCGGCCGCAACAACGTGCACACCTGGTGGCTGGGCATCGTCGGCTGCGCATTGTTTGCTGCGGTGTTCGAACGATCGCACCTGTATGCGGACATGGTGCTGCAGTTCTTCTTCATCGCCATCAGCGTGCTGGGCTGGTGGCAGTGGCTGCGTGGTGACCATGGCGCGCCGTTGCCGATCACTTCATTGCGGCCGCGCGCCTGGGCCTGGCTGGCACCGCTGGCAGTGGTGGCCACCTTCGGCTACGGCTGGATGCTGACCCGCCTGACCAATGCCTACGCGCCGTACATCGATTCGGCGGTGCTGGTACTGAGTGTGATCGCGCAGATCCTGATGATGCGACGCAAGCTGGAATCGTGGTGGGTGTGGCTGCTGGTGAACACCGTGGCGGTACCGCTGTACTACAGCCGTGGCCTGCACCTGACCTCGATCCTGTACGTGGGCTTCTGGGTCAATGCGCTGGTGGCCTTGCGCCACTGGCGGCACCTGATGCGTGACGAGGCCAAGACGGCCGATGCTGCTGCCTGAGCGCGTTGCACGCGGCCTGGTGGTGGGCAAGTTCTGCCCGCTGCATCTGGGTCACGAACACCTGATCGAGTTCGCCGCCACGCGCTGTACGCAGCTGCTGGTGATCGGCTGGTCGCAGCCGGGCTTTGCCGGCTACAGCGCCGAGCGTCGCGAGCGCTGGCTGCGTACGCGCTTCCCACAGGCGACGGTAGCGGTGCTCGATGATGCGCGCCTGGCGGCATTGTGCACGCAGCATGGTTTGCCCGTGCGAACGCTGCCGCAGGACAGCGACAACGAGCACGTGCAGCGCGAGTTCACCGCCTGGCTGTGCCTGAGCCTGTTCGGCGGGCCGGTGCAGGCGGTCTACGCCGGCGAGGACTACGGCGACGGCTTCGCGCAGGCGCTGGCCACGCACTTCGGCGCGCCGGTACGCCATGAGCGGCTCGAACGCGCACTGGACGTCGGGCAGGCGTGTGGCACCCAGCTGCGCGCCGATCCGCATGCGCACCGTCATGGCCTCGCACCGCAGGTCTATGCCGGCTATGTGCAGCGCGTGGCGTTCATTGGTGGCGAGTCCAGCGGAAAGACCACGCTGGCGCGCGTGATGGCCGAGCGACTGCAGACCGCCTGGGTGCCGGAGTATGGCCGCACGCTATGGGAGCAGCAGGGCGGAGAGCTGACGCCAGATGATCTGCTTCGCATCGCAATGGCACAGCCGCAGCACGAAGACGAGACCGCACGGCATGCGCATCGCTGGCTGTTCTGCGATACCACGCCGCTGGTGACGCTGGGCTACAGCGGCTGGATGTCTGGTACGGCGCCGGAGGCACTGCGGCAGGCTGCATTGCGACCGTATGACCTGCTGTTCCTGTGTGCGCCGGATATCCCGTTCGACCAGGACGGCACGCGGGTAGGCGAGGCCTTCCGGGCGCAGCAGCATGCGTGGTACGTGCGCGATCTGGAGGCGCGGGGTGTCGACTACGTGCTGCTGGAAGGCGATCTGGAGACGCGCATCGCGCGCGTGCAGAGCGAGCTGGCGAAGCGGGCGGACAATCGGTTCAGTGTGGCCCAGCCTCTGTAGAGCGAGCCCACGCTCGGCTGTGCGAGGCAAACCGAGCGTGGGCCCGGCTCTACAGGAAGCAGGGCATAAAAAACCCCGCTTTCGCGGGGTTTTTCGTTCACTGCATCAACCGGGCGATCAGTCGCCCAGGGTCAGCAGCGAGGCGTTGCCGCCGGCGGCGGTGGTGTTCACCGTCACCGTCTTTTCGGTGGCGAAGCGCAGCAGGTAGTGCGGGCCGCCGGCCTTCGGGCCGGTGCCGGACAGGCCCTGGCCGCCGAACGGCTGCACGCCGACCACCGCACCGATCTGGTTGCGGTTGACGTAGACGTTGCCGACATGGACGCCGTTGCTGATGCGGTCGACGGTCTCGTCGATACGCGAATGCACGCCCAGGGTCAGGCCGTAGCCGGTGGCGTTGATCTGGTCGATCACCGCGTCGAGCTGGTCGCCCTTCCAGCGGATCACGTGCAGCACCGGGCCGAACACTTCCTTCTGCAGCTGGCCCAGGTCCTTCAGTTCGTACGCGCGCGGTGCGAAGAAGGTGCCGTTGGCGGCCTCGGCCGACAGCTCGGCGGCGGCGATCAGGCGCGCTTCGCGGTCCATCCGCTCAGCGTGGTCCTGCAGGATCTTCAGCGCATCTGCGTCGATCACCGGGCCGACGTCGGTGGACAGCAGGCCGGGGTTGCCGACCTTCAGTTCCTTCATCGCACCGGCCAGCATGGTCATCACCTTGTCGGCGATGTCGTCCTGCACGAACAGCACGCGCGCGGCCGAGCAGCGCTGGCCGGCGGAGGTGAAGGCCGAAACGATCGCGTCCTTGACCAGCTGTTCCGGCAGCGCCGACGAATCGGCGATGAAGGCGTTCTGGCCGCCGGTCTCGGCGATCAGCACACCGATGGCGGCGTCACGCGCCGCCATCGCGCGGTTGATCGCACGGGCGGTGTCGGTGGAGCCGGTGAAGGCCACGCCGGCCACGCGCGGGTCGGCAGTGAGCGCGGCACCGACGGTGGCACCGTCGCCCGGCAGGAACTGCACCACCTCGGCCGGCACGCCGGCGTCGTGCAGCAGCTTCACGGCGTAGTAGCCGATCAGGTTGGTCTGCTCGGCCGGCTTGGCGATCACGCTGTTGCCGGCGGCCAGGGCGGCAGCGACCTGGCCCAGGAAGATCGCCAGCGGGAAGTTCCACGGGCTGATGCAGACGAACACGCCGCGGCCGTGCAGCTGCAGCTCGTTGGACTCACCGGTCGGGCTCGGCAGCTTCTCGGCGTGGCTGAACTGCTCGCGCGCCTGCTTGGCGTAGTAGCGCAGGAAGTCCACCGCTTCGCGCACTTCGGCGATGCTGTCGGGCAGGCTCTTGCCGGCTTCCTTCACGCACAGCGCCATGAACTCCGGCATGCGCGCTTCCAGCTGGTCGGCGGCGTGCTCGAGGATGGCGGCGCGGCTGGCGGCCGGGGTGCGGTTCCAGGCCGGCTGCGCGGCCACGGCATTGGCCAGCGCCTTCTGCACGGTGGCGGCGTCTGCGGCCAGCCACTGGCCGACCACTTCGCGGGTATCGGCCGGGTTGGTCACCGGCAGCGCGGCGCAGGCCGGGTTGGCGCCCGGCACCAGCGGCGCGGCCTGCCAGGGCTTCACAGCCGCGTTGATCTGCTCGGCCAGGGCGCGCAGTTCGTTGTCGTTGGCGAGGTTGGCGCCCATGGAGTTCTTCCTGTCGTGGTTCTGGCTGCGCAGCAGGTCAACCGGCAGCGGGATCTTGGGATGCGGAATCGAAGCGAACGAGGCGACCATCTCGACCGGGTCGCGGATCAGGTCGGCGATCGGCACGCGCTCGTCGGTGATGCGGTTGACGAAACTGGAGTTGGCGCCGTTTTCCAGCAGGCGACGCACCAGGTACGGCAGCAGGTCTTCATGCGAACCGACCGGTGCATACACGCGGCAGGGCAGGCCCAGGCGGTCAGCCGGCACCACTTCGGCGTACAGGTCGTCGCCCATGCCGTGCAGCTTCTGGTGCTCGTACACGCCGCCGTTGGCGATGCTGCGCACGGCCGCGATGGTGTGCGCGTTGTGCGTGGCGAACATCGGGTAGATCGCGTCGGCATGGGTGAACAGCCGCTTGGCGCAGGCCAGGTAGGACACGTCGGTGTTCTGCTTGCGGGTGAACACCGGGTAGCCCGGGTAGCCTTCGATCTGCGCGCGCTTGATCTCGGCGTCCCAGTACGCGCCCTTGACCAGGCGCACCTGCAGGCGGCGACCGGCGCGGCGCGCCATGTCGGCCAGGTGGTCGATCGTGTACGGGGTGCGCTTCTGGTAGGCCTGCACGACCACGCCGAAGCCATCCCAGCCGGACAGCGACGCGTCGGAGAACACCTGCTCGATGATGTCCAGCGACAGTTCCAGGCGGTCGGACTCTTCGGCGTCGACGGTGCAGCCGATGCCGTAGCTCTTGGCCAGCTGCGCCAGTTCCAGCACGCCCGGCACCAGGTCCTTCAGCACGCGCTCGCGCTTGGCGTGCTCGTAGCGCGGGTACAGCGCCGACAGCTTGATCGAGATGCCCGGGGCATTGTTGACGTCGCCGTCCGGACGGCCGCCGCGTGCCTTGTGATCGCCGCCGATGGCGTGGATCGCACGACGGTAGTCTTCCAGGTAGCGCAGCGCGTCCTTCATGGTCAGCGCACCTTCGCCGAGCATGTCGAAGGAGTAGCGGTAGCTGGCGTTGTCGCCCTTGTGCGAGCGCGCCAGCGCTTCGCTGATGGTGCGGCCCATGACGAACTGGTGGCCCATGATCTTCATCGCCTGGCGCACGGCCAGGCGCACCACCGGCTCACCGACGCGGCCGACCAGGCGCTTGAACGCGCTGGGCGCATCGGCGCGGGTGGCGTCGTTCATCTGCACCAGCTTGCCGGTCAGCATCAGGCCCCAGGTGGAGGCATTGACCAGCACCGAGTCGCTGCCGCCCAGGTGCTTTTCCCAGTCGGCATCGGCCAGCTTGTCGCGGATCAGCTTGTCGGCGGTGTCCTGGTCCGGAATACGCAGCAGTGCCTCGGCCACGCACATCAGCAGCACGCCTTCCTCGCTGCCCAGGTCGTACTGGCGCATGAAGGCTTCGATCGCGCCCTGGTCCTTGGCACGCACGCGCACGCGGCCGACCAGGTCGGCGGCCAGCGCCTGCACCTTGGCCTGTTCTTCGGCGGGCAGGCGGGCCTGCGCCAGCAGCTCGCGCACGTGGGTGGCCTCGTCCTTCAACCAGGCGTCGGTGATGGCCTGGCGGAACGGGTTGGGGGGCGCCGGCAGTTCCGGCGACAGCAACGCGCCGGGACGCGGGGCGTCGTGGGCTGCAGGGGAGGAGGAAGGTGCGTTCATGCCGGTCCGGCCAGTGGAAAACTTGGCGATTTTAATCATTTTTGCGGGTTGCGGAAGTGCCCAGCAGCCACCTTCGTGAAGCGCTGATAGCCAATAGCTGCGGTGGATTCAGCGTGTTCAGCAAGTGCGGAGGAATTTATGCCGAATTCGTCATTCGTACCGCCGACCTCATGCTGTGTTGCAGCATCGGAAAATGTGTGAATGCACCCTTGCTACCGGCGAGAGGGCAGGGCTACCATCGAGACGTTTCCCGCGGCAGGAACGCGGTTGCGACATGATCGAGGTGCTTCCAGCTCCGGATGGGTCAGGTACGCAGCTGCGGCTGCGTCCCCCACGGGCGCTCGATGCCCGGCAGTTCGTCCTGTTGTTCACCGTGTTGTCGGGTGCGATGTGGCTGGTGTCCGCCTTCGGGTGGTTGGCCGGCAATGCATTCGCCCCCCTGTTCGCGCTGCTGTACAGCCTGGTGCTGGCGGCGGCGCTGCGTGCCTTGTGGCGCAGCGGTGAACGGCAGGAGGAGATCCGGGTAGTGCCGGCGTACGTGGAGGTCATCCCCGTACCCGGTGGATCGCCGGTGTTCCGGGCCCATCCCCACTGGGTGCGCCTGCTCACCGACGATGAGAGGGTCCGGCTGGCATCCAGCGGCCGGCAGGTGGAGGTGGGGAGTTTCCTCGCGCCGGCCGAACGTCAGACGCTCGCAGAGACACTTGAAAGCTTGCTCGCCGCCAGCGATGGCGGCAACCGACGACGCTAAGGGTCTAGGCAATGAAGCAAAGCAGCAGGTGGGGCACGAAGTGCGTGAACGCGGTCGCCGCGATGCTGGCGACCGGGGGACTGATGCCGGCGTTGGCCTGGGCCCAGGCGGCCGATCCGAAGCCGTGGCAGCTGAACATGGGCAAGGGGGTGACCCAGACCTCGCGCCTGGCCTGGGAATCGAACAACCTGTCGTTGATCATCTGCACGGTGATCGGCGTCATCGTGTTCGGGGCGATGGCCTACGCCATCTTCAAGTTCCGCAAATCCAAGGGCGCGGTCGCGGCCACCTTCAGCCACAACACCAAGGCCGAGATCATCTGGACAGTGATCCCGGTGATCATCCTGATCGTGATGGCATGGCCGGCCACGGCCAACCTGATCAAGATGTACGACACCCGCGATGCCGAGATGACGGTGAAGGTCACCGGCTACCAGTGGATGTGGAAGTACGAATACCTGGGCGAGAACGTCACCTTCACCAGCCGCCTGGACCGCGAGTCCGACCGGGTGCGGCAGAGCGGCATCGTGCCGACCCGCGAAAGCCATCCGCACTACCTGCTGGATGTCGACAACCGCCTGGTGCTGCCGGTCGATACCAAGGTGCGTTTCGTCATCACCTCCGACGACGTGATCCACGCCTGGTGGGTACCGGCGCTGGGCTGGAAGCAGGACGCCATCCCCGGCTTCATCAACGAAGCCTGGACCCGCATCGAGCAGCCCGGTGTCTACCGCGGCCAGTGCGCCGAGCTGTGCGGCAAGGACCACGGCTTCATGCCGATCGTGGTCGAGGCGGTGTCCAAGGAGGACTTCAGGAAGTGGCTGGCGCAGCGCAAGCCGGCGCCGCCCGCCGAGCCCGCCACGCCTGCGGCACCGGCCGAACCGACTGCACCGACGGGCGAGGCACCGGCCGCGCCTGCTGCTGCAGAAGCCGGCAGCGCGCCTGCCACCGCGGCCAGCGGAGCGTGATGTAAAGCCCGCGGCCGTTCGCGGCCGCGGTGACAACCGATTCTGAGAGGTGTTTTGCAATGGCGCACTCGGCAGTTGGGCACGACGATCACCATCACCACCAGAGCTTCTTCGAACGTTGGTTCTTCTCGACCAACCACAAGGACATCGGCACGCTGTACCTCGGTTTCAGCTTCATCATGTTCATCATCGGCGCGGCGATGAGCGTGGTGATCCGCGCAGAGCTGGCGCAGCCGGGCCTGCAGTTCGTCAAGCCCGAGTTCTTCAACCAGATGACCACCGTGCATGCGCTGGTGATGATCTTCGGCGGGGTGATGCCGGCCTTCGTCGGCCTGGCCAACTGGATGATCCCGCTGCAGATCGGCGCGCCGGACATGGCGCTGCCACGCATGAACAACTGGTCGTTCTGGTTGCTGCCGGTGGCCTTCAGCCTGCTGCTGCTGACCCTGTTCCTGCCGGGCGGTGCACCGGCCGGTGGCTGGACGCTGTACCCGCCGCTGTCGCTGCAGGGCGGCTACAACGTTGCCTTCAGCGTATTCGCCATCCACGTGGCCGGCATCAGTTCGATCATGGGCGCGATCAACATCATCGCCACCGTGCTCAACATGCGTGCGCCGGGCATCGACCTGCTGAAAATGCCGATCTTCTGCTGGGCCTGGCTGATCACCGCCTTCCTGCTGATCGCGGTGATGCCGGTGCTGGCCGGCGCGGTGACCATGCTGCTGACCGACAAGTTCTTCGGCACCAGCTTCTTCAATGCCGCCGGTGGCGGTGACCCGGTGATGTACCAGCACATCTTCTGGTTCTTCGGCCATCCCGAGGTCTACATCATGATCCTGCCCGCCTTCGGCGTGGTCAGCGAGATCATCCCGACCTTCAGCCGCAAGCCGCTGTTCGGCTACCAGGCGATGGTGTACGCCACCGCCGCGATCGCGTTCCTGTCGTTCATCGTCTGGGCCCACCACATGTTCACCGTGGGCATGCCGCTGGGCGGCGAGATCTACTTCATGTTCGCCACCATGCTGATCTCGATCCCGACCGGGGTGAAGGTGTTCAACTGGGTCAGCACCATGTGGCGTGGCTCGCTGACGTTCGAGGCACCGATGCTGTGGTCGGTGGCCTTCGTCATCCTGTTCACCATCGGTGGCTTCTCCGGCCTGATGCTGGCGATCGTCGCCGCCGACTTCCAGTACCACGACACCTACTTCGTGGTCGCGCACTTCCACTACGTGCTGGTGACCGGTGCGGTGTTCGCGCTGATCGCCGCGGTGTACTACTGGTGGCCGAAGTGGACCGGGCGGATGTACAGCGAGAAGTGGGCCAAGGTGCACTTCTGGTGGTCGATCGTATTCGTCAACCTGTTGTTCTTCCCGCAGCATTTCCTCGGCCTGGCCGGCATGCCGCGTCGCATTCCCGACTACAGCGTGGCCTTCGCCGACTGGAACCTGATCAGCTCGATCGGTGCGTTCGGCATGTTCGTCACCCCGTTCATGATGGCCGCGATCCTGCTGTCGTCCCTGCGCAACGGCGAGAAGGCCGAGGCCCGTTCCTGGGAAGGCGCGCGCGGCCTGGAGTGGACGCTGCCGTCGCCAGCACCGGCACATACCTTCACCACGCCGCCGACCATCCGTCCGGGAGATCTGGCGCATGACGACATCACGCATTGAGGTGAGGCATGCATAACGAGAGCCCGCTGCCGATCGGTAGAGTCGACTGTCAGTCGACTCGCGAAGTGCAGCCGACTAACAGTCGGCTCTACCAAAGCCAAAGCCAAAGCCAGACCGAAGCCCAACGCCACGGCATCGAACAGCAACGGCAGCGCGCCAGGCGCACGGCGATGTGGGTCGGCGCCATCGCCGTGCTGGTCTACGTCGGCTTCATCCTCAGCGGGGTGATCGGCCGATGAGCGAGGCGCCAGCCAGCACACCGTCACGCAGTGCGGGGCTGCCGCGCCTGATCGGTGTGGCGGTGGCGGTGTTCCTGCTCACGTTCTCGCTGGTGCCGCTGTACCGCATCGCCTGCGAGAAGGTGTTCGGTGTGCGCCTGGAACGCGGCCCCGGTGGCGAAGCCAGTGCAGGCGCCGCCACCGGCAAGCGCACCGTGCGCGTGGAGTTCGATGGCGGCGTCAATTCGCGCCTGCCGTGGTCGTTCCATCCCGAACAGCTGACCATGGACGTGGTTCCCGGCGAACTCAACGAAGCGCTGTACTTCGCCCGCAACGACAGCCAGCAGGCGGTGGTCGGCAGTGCGGTGCCTTCCGTGGCGCCGGCGCGTGCCTCGGGCTTCTTCAGCAAGACCGAATGTTTCTGTTTCACCGCGCAGACGCTGCAGGCTGGCGAGAAGCGCGACATGCCGGTGCGTTTCATCGTCGATCCGGACCTGCCGCCGGAGATCAAGACGATCACCTTGTCCTACACCTTCTATCGCAACGACGCGCTGTCCGATCGGCTGGCCCCGGCCGCCACTTCGGAAGGCGCGCACGCCGCACCCTGACCCGGATACCGACATGGCCCAGACACCGACCGACGCCAACGTGTACTTCGTCCCGGCCCAGAGCAAATGGCCGTTCGTGGGTTCCATCGCGATGATGGTGACCATGGTGGGCGTGGCCAGCTGGCTCAACGATGCCAGCTGGGGACGCTGGACCTTCTACATTGGCATCGCGATGCTGGTGCTGACGTTGTTCTGGTGGTTCAGCGACGTGGTGCGCGAGTCGCAGGCGGGCAACTATAACCACCAGGTCGATGGCTCGTTCCGGATGGGGATGATCTGGTTCATCTTCTCCGAAGTGATGTTCTTCGGCGCCTTCTTCGGTGCGCTGTTCTACACCCGCAACCTGGGGCTGTCGTGGCTGAGCGGCGAAGGCCGCGGGGTGATGACCAACGAGCTGCTCTGGCAGGGTTATTCCGCCGGCTGGCCGACCAACGGCCCCGCGGCGATCGGCGGCGCGTTCCAGACCATCCCGGCCTGGGGCCTGCCGCTGATCAACACGCTGATCCTGCTCACCTCCGGCGTGACTCTGACCATCGCCCATCACGCACTGAAGGCCGGCAACCGCCGCCAGCTGCTGATCTGGCTGGGCCTGACCGTGGTGCTCGGCCTGGGCTTCCTGACCCTGCAGGCGGAGGAGTACATCCACGCCTACAAGGAACTGAACCTGACGCTCGGCTCGGGCATCTACGGTTCGACGTTCTTCATGCTGACCGGCTTCCACGGCGCGCACGTGCTGCTGGGCACGATCATGCTGATCGTGATGTGGCTGCGTTCGGCCAAGGGACACTTCACCCGCGACAACCATTTCGGTTTTGAAGCGGCCGCGTGGTACTGGCACTTCGTCGACGTGGTGTGGCTGATGCTCTTCATGTTCGTCTACGTGCTTTGACCGCGCACGCATCGGTGGCCTCAGCCGCCGATGCCGTGCGGTTTGATCCAGCCCATGTAGATGCTCACGATCACCAGCAGGATCAACGCAACCGACACCGCGATGCGGCGCGTCAGTGCGTTGACCGTGCGCTTGGTCTGGCCGCGGTCGACCAGCAGGTAATACAGGCCGGCGCCCAGATTCCAGACGATGACGATCAGAAACGCGATTACCAGCAGGGTCTTCAGCGAATCACTCATGCGCGGCTCGAGGGCAGGGTGGATGCGCCTATCTGACCGCGTTTGCGCGGACTTGTCATGATGCGCCAGCACACGCGCGTGATCGGATGGCTGCTGGCGGTGCTGGCAATGGTTGGTTTCACCGCATTGGGGCTGTGGCAGCTGCAGCGCATGCATGCCAAACAGGCAATGTTGGATGCACAAGGTCCAGCTGTGGCACAGGCGCTGCCACTGGCGCAGGCTCTGGTTGCACCTGGCGCCTTGCACGGCGTGGCCGACCACGGTCGCTTCCTGCCCGGCGTGGTGCTGCTGGACAACCAGACCCGGCACGGCCGCGCGGGCGTGAAGATCTATCGCCCGTTCCGCAGTGACGAGGGCAGCGTGCTGCTGGTCGATCTGGGCTGGCGCGCGCTGCCGCCCGATCGCAGGCTGCCGGATGTGCCGGCACCGCCTTCGCCGGTGGCGGTGCGTGGCCTGCTGGCGCCGCCGCCGTCGGCGGGGCTGGCCCTGGGCCCGGCGTTCTCCGCTACCGATGAGGCCGGGCGTTGGCTTGCCAGCCGCTTGCCCGCCGAGGGCCTGGCGGCGGCGCTTGGCCTGCCGGGATTGCCTGATCGCGTCCTGCGGCTGGACCCGGCGCTGCCCTTCGGCGACGAACGCGACCTGGACCTGCTGCCGAACACGCTGCCGCCGCAACGCCACCTGGGCTACGCCGTGCAGTGGTTCGGCCTGGCCCTGACCGTGCTGGTGGTCGCGCTGGTACTGGAGTGGCGCAGGCGACGTGCTGCCCGGTAGTGCCGGCCGCTGGCCGGCAACCCCCGCATTCCTGGATGCCGGCCGGCGGCCGGCGCTACCGCGGCGTCACACCCGCATCCCTCACCCAACCATGAGAAAATGCCCCGCATGAACACTGCTACGTCCCCGCAGGCGCGCGGCTCCGGCCGCCGGACCCTGGTGCTGCTGTTTGCCGTGTTCTTCGGGGCGATGGCGCTGGCCGCCGTGCTGCGCTTCTCTGGCTGGCAGCCCACCGGGCACCGCAATGCCGGCCAGCTGCTGAAGCCGCCTGTGGACCTGCGCCAGCAGGCGCCGACCCTGGCCAACGGCCAGCCGTACCCGTGGAACCCCGAAGCCCGTACCTGGCGCCTGCTGGTGGCGCCGGCCGGTGCCTGCGACGCCCAGTGCGTCACTTTGTCGCAGGGACTGGGCAAGGTGTGGCAGCTGTTCGGCCATAACGCCGATAATGTCGAAATCCTGTGGCTGGGAACGCCACCGGCGTCGATCGCCTCGCTGCCCGCGCTGCGGCCGCTGGCTCCGTCGCCAGCACTGCGCGCGGCCCTGCCCGGCGTCGACGATCCGGCTGGCCTGCCGGTCTACGTGATCGATCCGAACGGCTTCGTGATCATGCGTCATGCCCCGGGCACCGACCTCGGTGGCCTGCGCAAGGACATGGCCACGTTGCTGAAACTGAAGTGAGTCCCGTTTGATGAGCCTTTCCGCGCGTCCGGCGCTGCACCGCAATTTCCACCGCCTGGCGTGGTTCGCCATGATCATGACCGCGAGCACGATCATGTTCGGCGCCTTCGTGCGCCTGTCCGATGCCGGCCTGAGCTGCCCGGACTGGCCGACCTGCTATGGCCAGGCCACCTGGCCGCAGCACGTGGAAGAGACCATCGGCCACCCGGCGGCGGAGATCCGCCCGCTGGAGACCCACAAGGCCTGGCGTGAACAGGTGCACCGCTTCCTGGCCGGCGCACTGGGCATCGAGATCCTGACCCTGGCGCTGCTGGCCACGCGCAAGCGGCGATTCGGAAGCACGGCGGTGGTGACCGCCTGCGTGCTGGTGGCCGCCGGCATACCCCTGTACATGATGGGCTGGCATGGCACCGCCAGTACCTTGGCTCTGATCGGCGAGGCGATCCTGCTGATCGCCGCGCTGCGCTGGAGCAACATCGACCTGGCGCGCGCTGCACTGCTGACCCTGGCCGTGGTGATCTTCCAGGCCCTGCTGGGCATGTGGACGGTGACCCTGCTGCTCAAGCCCATCGTGGTGATGGGGCACCTGCTGGGCGGCATGCTGATGTTCGCGCTGCTGGTCTGGATGGCCTGGCGCGCCACGCACATGCCGATCACCCTGGCCGAAGCACCGAAGCTGAAGTGGGTGCTGCGCATCGGCGTGGCGGTGCTGGTCACCCAGATCGCACTGGGCGGATGGGTCAGTGCCAACTATGCGGCGCTGGCCTGCGGCGGCGGCAGCGCCTCGCTGGACAACTTCCCGCGCTGTGCCAACCAGTGGTGGCCGCAGCACAACTTCGTCGAAGGCTTCACCCTGTGGCGCGGCATCGGCGTGGATTACGAAGGCGGCGTGCTGGATGGCGCCTCGCGTATCGCCATCCAGATGGCGCACCGGCTGTTCGCGGTGGTGGTGGCCGTCTACCTGCTGTGGCTGGGCGTGCGCCTGTTCCGCTTGCCGAGCATGCGTGGCTGGGCCAGCGCGCTGATCGCGCTGCTGGTGCTGCAGGTCACCCTCGGCATCCTCAACGTGAAGCTGGCGCTGCCGCTGGAAGTGGCGGTGGCCCACAACGGCGTGGCCGTTGCCCTGTTGTTCGTGCTGGTCAGCCTGCTGGCCCGCCTGCGCGCACCGGACTGATTCCATGTTTTCCAATTACCGCCAGTACTGGGACCTGACCAAGCCCAAGGTCGTTGCCCTGATCGTCTTCACCGCCCTGGTCGGCATGGTCCTGGCCATTCCGGGCGTGCCGAGCTGGGAGCAGATGCGCGCCGGCGTGCTCGGTTTCCTCGGCATCTGGCTGGCTGCTTCGGCTGCCGCCGCCATCAACCAGCTCCTGGACGCACACATCGATGCGCAGATGGCGCGCACCTCGTGGCGTCCGCTGGTGGTGGGCAAGGTCAAGCCGTGGCAGGTGCTGGTGTTCGCCGGCGTGCTGATCGTGCTGTCGATGACCATCCTGGTGCTGTGGGTGAACCTGATCACCGCCGTGCTGACCTTCGCCTCGCTGATCGGCTACGCGGTGATCTACACCGTGTACCTCAAGCGTGCGACCTCGCAGAACATCGTCATCGGTGGCCTGGCCGGCGCGATGCCGCCGATGCTGGGCTGGGCCGCAGTGACCGGCATGCAGGGTTCGTCGGACTGGGCGTACTCGTCGCTGCTGGTGCTGATCATCTTCATCTGGACCCCGCCGCACTTCTGGGCGCTGGCGATCTTCCGCCGCGAGGACTACGCCAAGGCGGAGATCCCGATGCTGCCGGTGACCCACGGCGTGGTGCATACCCGCAAGCAGATCATGGTGTATTCGGTGGTGCTGGCGCTGGTCTGCCTGCTGCCGTACCTGGTGGGCATGAGCGGTGCGTTCTACCTGGGCGGCGCGATCGTGCTCAACGCGGTGTTCCTCTGGTATGCCTGGCGCATGCTCAACCCGCCGGACGAATTGTTCTCGATGAAGATGTTCTATTACTCCATCGTGTACCTGATGGCGCTGTTCGCCTTCCTGCTTGTGGACCACTGGATCCTGCCCTGGTTGTGAGGGGCTGCCCTTTGTAGAGTCGAGCCACGCTCGACTCAGGCCCGGTCTGATGGCGGGAGCATCCACGCACGGCGTGGATCTACTTGAACCGCGGTTGCTGCGTCGCCATTGCTGTTCCTGACCGCAAAGGAAAGGAAGGCGCAGGGATGCATTCGATCTTCCGTTGGACCACCGCGCTGCTGCTGGCGCTGGGTGTGGCCCTCACCGCGCATGCCGATGACACCGCCGCGCAGATCCGCCAGCATGCCGGTGAGCACCGCCTGCTGGTACTGGGCGAATTCCACGGCACCCGCGAGACCCCGTTGCTGGTACGCCAGCTGGTGGACGACTACAGCCGCAACGGCCCGGTCCTGCTGGCGCTGGAACTGCCACGTGCCGAGAACCCTGTGCTGCGCGACTATCTGGAATCCGATGGCGGGGCCAGGGCGCGCCGGCACCTGCACGGCCGCGCGTTCTGGACCGTGCGCGATGACCAGCATGATGGTCGCCGCAGCCGCGACATGCTGGCGATGATCGAAGGCCTGCGTGTGCTGAAGACGCAGGGGCGCGTGATCGAAGTGGTTGGCTATGACGTCAATGCCAGCAGTGGCGGCAACCAGGCGCGCGATGACTTCATGGCAGCCGAATTGCGACGGCTCTATCGAGGGTTGCCAGACAATGCACGCATGCTGGTGCTGACTGGCAATGTCCACGCCATGCTGCGGCGGCCGGAAGGTATGCCGCCGGAAATGCAGAGGCAGCCGATGGCCTCCCAGCTGCGGGACCTGGATATCTACAGCGTGCGGTTGGGTGCGCTGCGTGGCCAGGCGTGGGCGTGCGCGGACCGTTGCATGGCGCGGCCACTTCCAGAGCAGGTGGCCCCGCGGCTGCGGGGCGATACCCATGCGGAACGGGCGTACGACCTGTGGGTGTGGATGCCGGAGCTGAGCGTCGGCACGCTCGTGGATCCGTAGCGTCAGGCAACCCATCCACGCATGGCGTGGATCTACTGGTGGTTCACGCCATCCGTGGTTTGGAGTAGACCCACGCCATGCGTGGATGGTCTACCCGGAACAACCCGCGCGCCCTGTCAGGGCGTGCGCCGCGCATAGCGCTGCGCGATCACGCCGCAGACGATCAATTGGATCTGGTGGTAGATCATCACCGGCAGCACGATCGCGCCCAGGCTGCCGCCGGCGAACAGCACCTTGGCGATCGGCACGCCGGTGGCCAGGCTCTTCTTCGAGCCGCAGAACACGATGGCGATCTCGTCCTCGCGGTTGAAGCGCAGCCGGCGGGCGATGAAGGTGATCAGCGGCATGGCGATGCCGAGCAGCACGGCAGCCACCACGGCCACGGCCAGCAACGAGAGCAGCGGTGTCTTGCTCCACAACCCTTCGGTCACCGCTTCGCCGAACGCCGAATACACCACCAGCAGGATCGTGCCCTGGTCGGTGTAGCGCAGCAGCGCGCGCTGCTTCTCCACCCAGCCGGCAATCCACGGCCGCAGCAGGTGGCCGGCCACGAACGGCACCAGCAGCTGCAGCATGATGCCGCCGATCGCGTGCAGTGGGTCATGCACGCCGCCGGAGGTGCCGGCCAGCGCGGTCAGCAGCAGTGGGGTCAGGAACACGCCGAGGATGCTCGACAGCGAGGCGCTGCACACCGCTGCCGGCACGTTGCCGCGGGCCATCGAGGTGAACGCGATGGACGACTGCACGGTGGACGGCAGGGTGCACAGGAACAGCACGCCCAGGTACAGCTCCGGAGTCAGCAGCCAGCCCGACAGTGGCTTGAACATCAGCCCCAGCAGCGGGAACAGGAGGAAGGTGCAGGCCAGGATGGTCAGGTGCAGCCGCCAGTGCAGCATGCCGCCGATGATCGACTCGCGCGGCAGGCGCGCGCCATGCAGGAAGAACAGCGCGGCGATGGCGACGGTGGTGACATCGTCGAGCACGATGGCGGCGGCGCCCTTCATCGGCAGCAGCGAGGCCAGGCCGACGGTGCACAGCAGGGCGAGGGTGAAGTTGTCCGGTCGCAGGCGCGACCACCAGCGGGTCATGGTGGGCAGAGTCCTTGGTGCGGAGGGTGGTTCAGGGCGAGGTGACCGGTGTGGCCAGGCGCTGGCGGGTGGCGGCTTCCAGCGACTTCAGGCCGGCGCGCTGGCCGAGCTGAAGCGCCTGCTCCGGGCTGGCATGCTCATAGCGGGCATTGACCAGGCCGAGCACGGCACCGGCGCGGTTGCCGGAGGCGCAGTGCAGCAGCACCGGCCCCTGGCTCTGCTGCAGGGCCTGGTGCACGGCGCGCACATTGGCCGCGTCCAGGCCCTCGGCGCCGGCCACCGGAATGCGCACATAGCGCAGGCCCAGCGATTCGGCCGCGTGGATTTCATCGAAGCCCCGGTCCTCGCCAGGCTGGCGCAGGTCGATCACCGTGCGCACGCCCTGCGCGGCCAGGGCCTGCAGCTGTGCGGCGCTGGGCTGGCCGCCGGCATACAGGCCAGAGCGGACTTCGTTGAGGGGCGTGTCTTCGGCCAGGGCCGTCAGTGACAGGCAGAGTGACAACAACAGCAGGCAGGTCAGGCGCAGCAGCATGGTCCTCTCTCCGTGAAACGTTCTGCTGCTACAGGCGCAGCCCGGCGCGGGCCTTCAGCAGCTCGCGCAGTTCGTATTTGTCAGTATCGTCCAGACCCTGCTGGCGCTGCTTTGCCAACAACTCCTCCAGACGTTGCACCAGCAGCTGTTTCTCCAGCTGGGCCACTGCGTCGTGCAGTTCCTGGGTCCAGCTGGCTTCGGTGCCGGGCAGCGTCTGTGCGGCCAATGTATGCAGCGAGGCCTGTTCCTCGCGGCCGTCGAAGTGTTCCAGCAGGGCGCCGGTGCTGATGTCCGGGCGCTGTTCGACCAGCCCCAGCAGCTCCAGAAGCAGTTCCACACCGGGCAGGCGCAGGCCCTGGAAGTGATGCTTGCCGCCCAGGGTCAGCGCCAGCGAGGGTTGCTGCAGCAGCACGGCGATCGCGCCGCGCACCAGGCTGCGCCTGGCCACCGGCTGGATCGTGCGCGAAGGCTGGCGTTGCGGCATCGGCGTGCGTGCAGCCTGGGCGTTGCCGCCGAGCCCGGTCAGCTGCGCCAGCTGCTGCTTCATCAGGTCGCCGAAGGCACCGTCGGGAATCTGCGCCAGCATCGGCTTTGCGCGCTCGGCCAGGCGTGCCTTGCCATCGAGCGTGCCCAGGTTGATCTCGCGGGTCAGTTCGTCGAAGAAGAACTGCGACAGCGGCGTGGCCTGCTTCAGGCGCTCGTTGAAGGCCTCGGCGCCTTCCTTGCGCACGATGGTGTCCGGGTCCTCGCCATCGGGCAGGAACAGGAAGAAGGCCTGGCGGCCATCCTTCATGCGCGGCAGCACCGACTCCAGCGCCTTCCAGCCGGCGCGGCGGCCGGCGGCGTCGCCGTCGAAGCAGAAGAACACGTCCGGCGCGTTGCGGAACAGCAGCTCGGCATGGTCCGGCGTGGTTGCGGTACCCAGTGTTGCCACCGCCTGGGTGACACCGAACTGGAACAGCGAGACCACGTCCATGTAGCCCTCGACCACGATCAACCGCTCGATCTTCTGGTTGGCCTGGCGCACCTGCCACAGGCCGTACAGTTCGCGGCCCTTGTGGAACAGCGCGGTTTCGGGCGAGTTGAGGTACTTGGGGCCGTCGTCCTTCTCGAACACGCGGCCGCCGAAGGCGATCACCCGGCCGCGACGATCGAAGATCGGGAACATCACCCGGTCGCGGAACTTGTCGTAGACATGGCCGCGATCGTTCTTGGAGAACAGGCCGGCGCGGTCGAGCAGCTTCATGCGCCGCTCGTCCTTGCCCAGTGCATCGCGCAGGCCGCTGTACCCATCCGGCGCATAGCCGATCTGGAAGCGCGCGCGGTTCTCTTCGTCCACGCCACGCCCATCAAGGTAACTGCGTGCCTTGTCGCTGCCTTCCAGGTTCTTCTGGAAGAACCGGGCGGCGGCATCCAGTGCCGAATACAGCTCGCGGCTGTCGTCCTGCTGCTGGGGGCTGCGCGGGTTCTCGTTGCGCGGTACTTCCATGCCCGCGCGCTTGGCCAGCTCATCCACCGCGTCGAGGAACTCGAGGCGGTCGTAGTTCATCAGGAAGCTGATCGCGGTGCCGTGCGCGCCGCAGCCGAAGCAGTGATAGAACTGCTTGGTGGGCGAGACCGTGAACGACGCGGAGCGCTCGTCATGGAACGGGCAGCGCGCGGCGTACTCCTTGCCCTGGCGCTTCAAAGGCACGCGGCTGCCCACCACCTCGACGATGTCGGTGCGGGCGAGCAGGTCGTCGATGAAAGCGTCGGGGATACGGGCCATGGGCAACAGGGCAGGGCGCGGTGCAGGACCACGTGACGGAACCGGGGCGGTTGGCCTAGTTTACCCCCTGTCGGGCACCTGGCTGGCGGTTGCCGGATCAATGCCGGCTGCGGCCAGGTGATGACGCGCGCGCAGGCGCTCATCGATCACCGCCGTCATCAGGGCGCCAACGAAGAACACGACGGTGGCGTAGTAGATCCAGACCAGCGAGATCACCAGCGCGCCCATCGAGCCGTAGGCACTGCCGGGGGCCACGGTGGCGATGTAGACGCCGATGCCGTACCGGCCCAGTGCGAACAGTGCCGAGGTGATGACGCCGCCGATGAAGGCCTGGCGCCACGCCACGCGACGGTCGGGCAGGTAGTGGTACATGAAGGCGAAGCCGACTGCGTACAGCAGCAGGCTCGTGACGTACCCCAGCGCGGGCAGGATCGAGGGCAGTTGCGCGAAGGCCACCTGCAGCACCGTGGTGGCGGTCATCGACAGGATCAGCAGGAAGCCCAGCGCCAGCACCACGCCGAACGAGAACACGCGCTTGCGCAGCCAGGCCTTGAGGCCTTCCAGGCGCTCGCCGCTGGTGCGGAAGATCAGGTTCAGTGCGTTCTGCAGCTGGGCGAACACGGCGGTGGCGCCGACGAACAGCAGCAGCGTGCTCCACACACCCGCCAGCGAGCCGACATCCGGCTGGTTGTCGGCGTTCTTCAGAACGGTTTCGGCCACGGTGGCCGCGCTGCTGCCGGCCACCGAGCTGATCTGGTCGATCAGTGCCTGCTGGGCCGGTGGGTACAGCGAGGCGGTCAGCCACAGCAGCAGCACCAGCAACGGTGCCATCGACAGCAGGGCGTAGAAGGAGACGGAAGCTGCCTGGGTCAGCACGTCGACGTCGATGAAGCGCTTGGCCACCGCCATCGGGAAGCTGTCCTGCAGGCGCTTGATGTACTTGTGCAGTGACACGGGAACGTTGGGCTCGGGTTCAACCATGTGTGCGGTTGTAGCAGGCGACCGACGAAGGTGCGGTGAAGCGGGTGCATCAATGGGGTCAGAGCCCTTCCGCGTCGCGGAAGGGATCCGACCGCAAGTGCTGGATTACGCCAGCAGCTGCTTGACCAGCTTGGAGACCAGGCCCATGTCGGCCTGGCCGGCGAGCTTGGGCTTCAGTGCGCCCATCAGCTTGCCCATGTCGGCCGGGCCGGAGGCGCCGGTTTCGGCGATGGCGGCCTGGATGGCGGCCACGATCTCGGCTTCGCCCATCTTGGCCGGCAGGTAGGCTTCGATGACCACGATCTCGGCGCGCTCGATCTCGGCCAGGTCTTCGCGGTTGGCGGCTTCGTACTGGCTGACCGAGTCCTTGCGCTGCTTGACCATCTTGTCGAGCACGGCGATCACGGCGGTGTCGTCCAGTTCGATGCGCTCGTCCACTTCGCGCTGCTTGATGGCGGCATTGATCAGGCGGATCACGCCCAGCTTGTGCTTCTCGCCCGCCTTCATGGCGGCCTTCATGTCTTCGGTGAGCTGCTGCTTCATGCTCATGAGGAACCTCGTGGTGGTAGGTGGGGCGGGGGCGGATGCCCGAACCCGGAAACGCAAAAAGCCGGCGACGCTCGCGCGTGCCGGCTTCGGCTCCATCGCGACAGGCAGGCCCGCCGCAATGAAGATGCGTCCGATCAGTACAGGCGCTGACGCTTGGTGACGTCGCGCGACGAGCGGCGCAGCTGACGCTTCACAGCAGCGGCGGCCTTGCGCTTGCGCTCCTGGGTCGGCTTTTCGTAGAACTCGCGCTTGCGGGTTTCGGCCAGCACACCGGCCTTTTCGCAAGTGCGCTTGAAGCGGCGAAGAGCAAACTCGAAGGGCTCGTTCTCGCGGACTTTGACGCTGGGCATGGAATCTCCGGGACACAGTAGAACCGGGTCACGCCCGGCGAGCCGCACATTATAGCGGCGAATAGACAAACTGCAAGCGGCCAACCCTGAATACGGGCCGGAAGTTCGAAAGCAGTGAGATCTGCACATCCCCCGAGGGGGCGGCAGGGGCGTCATAATAGCAGGCATGCGAGTCCTTGGCATCGAATCTTCCTGTGATGAGACCGGCGTGGCGGTGT
Source organism: Stenotrophomonas sp. YJH_SMC_4 (assembly GCF_059371575.1). Classification (NCBI taxonomy): domain Bacteria; kingdom Pseudomonadati; phylum Pseudomonadota; class Gammaproteobacteria; order Lysobacterales; family Lysobacteraceae; genus Stenotrophomonas; species Stenotrophomonas sp. YJH_SMC_4. The sequence continues at coordinate 22,463 of NZ_JCAFUR010000022.1, read as the reverse complement.
ATGACACCGGCCTGTCCGGCAGCGCGGCCCTGCGCGCCCATGCGGTCTACAGCCAGATCGCCCTGCACGCCGAATACGGTGGTGTGGTGCCAGAGCTGGCCAGCCGCGACCACGTCCGCAAGCTTCTGCCGCTGGTGCGCCAGACCCTGGCCGAAGCCGGTCTGGGGGTAGACGATATCGATGGCGTGGCCTATACGGCCGGTCCCGGCCTGGTCGGCGCGCTGCTGGTGGGCGCGGGCGTGGCGCGTTCGCTGGCCTGGGCGCTGGAGGTACCAGCCGTGGGCGTACACCATATGGAAGGCCACCTGCTGGCCCCGCTGATGGAAGACGACCCGCCGGAAGCGCCGTTCGTGGCACTGCTGGTGTCCGGTGGCCATACCCAGCTGGTGGCGGTGGATGCGATTGGCCAGTACCGCCTGCTGGGCGAAACCCTGGATGATGCGGCCGGCGAGGCCTTCGACAAGACCGCCAAGCTGATGGGGCTGCCGTACCCGGGCGGCCCGCAGCTGGCCAGGCTGGCCGAGCAGGGCACGCCGGGCGCGTACCGCTTCGCGCGGCCGATGACCGACCGCCCGGGGCTGGATTTCAGCTTCTCCGGCCTGAAGACCCAGGTCCTGATGGCCTGGCGCGACAGCGACCAGAGCGAGCAGACCCGTGCCGACATCGCCCGGGGCTTTGAAGATGCGGTGGTCGAGACCCTGTCGATCAAGTGCGAGCGCGCGCTGGACGCGGCGGGGACCAACGTGATCGTGGTGGCCGGTGGCGTCGGCGCCAACAAGCGCCTGCGCGCCCGCCTGCAGCAGATGGCCGAGCGCCTCGGCGGCCGCGCCTGTTTCCCGCGGCCGGCGCTGTGCACCGACAACGGCGCGATGATCGCCTTCGCCGGCGCCCTGCGCCTGCAGGCCGGCCAGCACAGCCCGCCGAAAGTGGATGTGACCCCGCGCTGGGACATGGCGACCCTGCCGGCGGTGTGAACCGGTTGCGCCGGGCCACGGCCGGCGGACGCATTACCAATGCACTGCCAACGGCGACGCGGCCAACACCGTCGTCGCCCGCTCATGGCGTTGCAGCCAGCCCAGCGTGTGTGGGCAGCGGGCATGGATCAGCCGCCCGATCGCGGCCAGGTCGGCGCCGATGTCGCGCTCGAGGATGGGCTCGTGATGGGCGATGCGGTTGCGCAGGTGGCGGATGCGTCCGATATCCGCATGGATGGCTTTCCTGACGGCACTGGGATGAGCAGAGGGAGCATGCTGCAGAACCCTGCTGAGTGCGGGTATCCAAAGCGTGGAGTCGAAGCGACAGGTAAAGAGTTGCTGCCAGAACACCATCGGCAGGTTGGCGACGATCCCAGGTGTATCGGTTACGCGGCTGGCAAGTTGTTCCAGTACCGTGCGCGGAGAAGTACTGGATGAGGTTGGCAGCCTCCGTCGGAAGGCATTATTCCAGGGCCAACGCGGGCCATGCTGCCTGGCGAGCACAGCTGCAGCGGCGTTGCGGGTGACCACTTCGCACAGATGGACCGGCATCATCAGTGCACTGCACATCCGCATGTTCCACAGGTACAGGGATTCGGCTGTGACGTCGGGGCTGCAGCTCGATGCGATTCTCTCGTAAGTAGACAGACGCTCCGCTGACAACGCGCGCCGCAGTACATCGTATGGAGCCATCGTCATGTGCGGTGGTGAAGGAGGAATCGATGTTCGCGAGAGTGGGCGGCGGCGACCATCAGGGAACGTCCTTGTCCGCGCGGCTGATTTTCTGCGTTTTGCCTCGGACGAATACCTGACCTGTCCTGTCGGATTTGGCCTTGACCGGCGATCTGGTCCTTGCCTAATCTGCGTGCCTGCGCCACCGGGACTCGCGGCTGGATTTCAGCTCCCCCCGGGGACAAACGGTAGTACCAAAGGGCCCCGCTAGCAGGGCCCTTTGTTTTTTCCGGACCGCCCCACGCCGGTGGCCCGCCGCCCGTTCCGGGCAGGCTCACCGCCGTGCCGGTACCATGGCCGTCTGTATTCGGCTGGTAACCGCAATGGACAAGGTTTTCATCGAGGGGCTGACGATCGACGCCCTGATCGGCATCTACGATTGGGAGCGGCGGATCCGCCAGGACCTGGTGTTCGACCTGGAAATGGGCTTCGACAACCGTCGCCCCGCAGCCACCGATGACATCGCCCACACCCTGAACTACAAGGCGGTGAGCAAGCGCCTGGAACACTTCGTGCGCGAGTCGGAGTTCGGCCTGGTCGAGACCCTGGCCGAACGTTGCGCGCAGATCGTGCTGGACGAATTCGACGTGAAGTGGCTGCGCCTGAAGCTGAGCAAGCCGGGCGCGGTGCGCGGCGCGCGTGCGGTGGGCGTGATCATCGAACGCACGCGGGACTGACCCGGTCGCGCCGGCCATTGGCCGGCAACCCCGGTAGTGCCGGCCGCTGGCCGGCAACCTTGGCAACAACGAAACAGACAGGAGACAACCGATGGTGGACGCGGTGGTGGCGGTACAGTGGCTGGAACGGCTGCAGAACACACTGGAACCCTATCCTGGCGCCTACCTGGCGTTGATGATCTCGGCGCTGCTGATCGCCGCTGGCCTGGCCAACTGGGTGACCAAGCGCATCCTGCTGCGCGGGCTGCGACGCCTGCTCAGCCGCCTGCCGGGCGCTGATACCGGCCGCGGCAGCCACCTGATGCGGGTGATCTCGCGTCTGTCCAATGTGGTGCCCAGCCAGGTGATCGCCTCGGGCATCCGCATCGTGCCGGACCTGCCGCCGGGGCTGGTGAGCTTCATCATCGGCGCCTGCCAGGCGTGGGCGATCCTGACCGTGGTGCTGGCCATCTCGCATGCGCTGGATGCGGCCAATGATCTCTACGAGCGCCGCCCCGAGGCACGCAACAAGCCGATCAAGGGGTACCTGCAGGTCGCCAAGATCGTCATCTTCGTGATCGCCGGCCTGTCGATCGTTGCCACCCTGGCCGGCGTCGACCTCCGCTATCTGGTCACCGGTCTCGGCGCCGCCACCGCAGTGCTGATGCTGATCTTCCAGGACACCATCCTGTCGCTGGTGGCCAGCGTACAGATCAGTGGCGATGGTCGTGTGCGCATCGGTGACTGGATCGAGATGCCCAGCCAGAACGCCGATGGCGATGTGATCGACATCGCCCTGCACACCATCACCGTGCAGAACTTCGACAAGACCATCACCACCATCCCGACCAAGAAGCTGGTGACCGAGTCGTTCAAGAACTGGCGCGGCATGCAGGAGGCGGGTGGGCGCCGGATCAAGCGCGCGCTGTACCTGGACCAGCACAGCGTCGGCTTCCTGGATGAGGGCGACCTGGCCTTCCTCGGTGAATTCGCGCTGCTGCGCGACTACCTGCAGGCCAAGGAGCAGGAACTGGGGCAGTGGAACGGGCGCCTGCGCGAGCAGGGCGTGGCCGAGGTCAACAGCCGCCGGGTGACCAACCTGGGTACCTTCCGGGCCTATGTGGAGCGTTACCTGCGCAGCCACCCGGGCATCCATACCGACATGACCCTGCTGGTACGTCAGCTGCAGCCGACCACCGAAGGCCTGCCGCTGGAGCTGTACTGCTTCACCCGCAGCACCGCCTGGGGCGAGTACGAGGCGGTGCAGTCGGACATCTTCGACCACCTGCTGGCGATCCTACCGGCCTTCGGCCTGCGGGTGTTCCAGGCCTCCAGCGACGCCATGTTGATGGCCGGGCAGCGCCAGTTGGCTGGCTCGGAGTAAGCTGCGGTGCCCCCGGCGGGGCCATACGGACCCCGCTGGTGGCTGAAACTGAATGAACAAACCCCTCGCCAAATCGTCCGGGATCGCTAGAATGCCGGGCTTGTAAACGTTTTCATCAAGGACTGCCGGTGGCCTCCGATCGCATCGAATCCCTCATTGCCCAGATGACCGTCGAGGAAAAGGTCGGCCAGCTGGGTGTCTTCGCGGACATGGTCCGCCCGTTCGCCCCGGACGTGAACCCGGAAGCCAACGTGCGCAATGCCGACCAGGTGCTGCAGCAGGTGCGCGAGGGCAAGGTCGGCTCGCTGTTCAATGGTGTGGGCGCCGAACTGGGCCGCCGGATCCAGCAGGTCGCCACCGAAGAGAGCCGCCTGGGCATCCCGGTGATCCTGGCGGCCGACGTCATCCACGGCATGCGCACCGTGTTCCCGATCCCGCTGGGCGAGGCCGCCAGCTTCGAGCCGGCGCTGGCCGAGCGCACCGCGCGCGCCACCGCCATCGAGGCCACGGCCGCTGGCCTGCACTGGACCTATGCCCCGGCCGTGGACATCGCCCGCGACCAGCGCTGGGGCCGTGGCGCCGAAGGTGCCGGTGAGGACGTGGTGCTGGGCTGTGCCTTTGCCGCCGCCCGCGTGCGCGGCTTCCAGGGCAGCGACCTGCGCGCCGCCGATTCGCTGCTGGCCACGCCGAAGCACTTCGCCGCCTATGGCGCGGTGATGGCCGGCATGGAATACAACATGGTGGACATCTCGCCGCAGACCCTGCGCGACGTGCACCTGCCACCGTTCAAGGCCGCCTTCGACGCCGGCGCGATCACCGTGATGTCCTCGTTCAACGACATCAACGGCGTGCCGGCCAGTGCCAACGCCGAACTGCTGACCGACATCCTGCGCGGTGAATGGAAGTTCCCGGGCGTGGTGATCTCCGACTACACCGCCGATATGGAACTGGTCGCGCACGGCTATGCCGCCGACGACCGCGATGCCACTGCCAAGGCGTTCACCGCCGGCCTGGACCTGAGCATGCAGAGCGGCTTCTACGCCGAGCACCTGCCGGGCCTGGTCGAGAGCGGCGAGGTGCCGATGGCGGTGCTGGATGAGGGCGTGCGCCGCATCCTGTGGCTGAAGGAAACCATCGGCCTGTTCGACGACCCGTACCGTTCGCTGGACCCGGCGCGCGAAGCCGATACCTCGTACCTCGCCGCGCATGACGAACTGTCGCGCGATGCCGCGCGCCGTTCGATCGTGCTGCTGAACAACCGTGACAACGTGCTGCCGCTGCAGAAGACCGGGCAGAAGATCGCGCTGATCGGCCCGTTCGTGCAGGACCGCGAGAACATTGAAGGCTGCTGGACCCTGTTCGGCGACAAGCAGCGTTACGTGGACCTGGAAACCGGCGTGCGCGCCGCCATCGGCGATGAAGCGCTGCTGGAGATCGTGCCGGGCTGCGAACTGGAAACTGCCATTCCGGGCGGCACCGAAGCAGCGGTGGCTGCCGCGCTGCGCGCCGACGTGGTGGTGCTGGCGCTGGGCGAACCGCAGCGCTACAGCGGTGAAGCGCAGTCGCGCGTGGAGATCACCCTGCCGCCGGCACAGCAGGCACTGGCCGAGGCGGTGGCGATGACCGGCAAGCCGCTGGTGGTGCTGCTGCGCAACGGCCGTGCGCTGGCACTGCAGGGCGCGGTGCGCAACGCGCACGCGGTGGCGGTCACCTGGTACCTGGGCACGCAGACCGGCCATGCCGTGGCTGATGTGCTGTTCGGCGACTACAGCCCGTCCGGCCGCCTGCCGGTCAGCTTCCCGCAGGTGTCCGGCCAGCAGCCGTACTTCTACAACCACCCGCGCACCGGCCGCCCGGAACTGCCGACCATGTCGGAGTTCAAGGCTCGCTGGCGCGAGATCCCGAACGAGCCGCTGTACCCGTTCGGCCACGGCATCGGCTACACCACCTTCGCCTACGGCGTGCCGCAGCTGAGTGCGGCGCAGCTCGGCTGGGACGACACCCTGACTATCACCACCACGCTGACCAACAGCGGCGACGTGGCCGGCGAGGAAGTGGTGCAGCTGTACATCCACGACCGCGTGGCCAGCCGCGTGCGTCCGGTGCGTGAACTGAAGGACTTCCGCAAGGTGGCACTGCAGCCAGGCGAGTCGACCGACGTGGTGTTCACCCTCACCCGCGAGCAACTGGCCTTCACCGGCCGCGACGGCGTGCTGCGTGCCGAACCGGGCCACTTTGACCTGTGGGTCTGCGCGTCCTCGGCGGCCGGCCAAGCCGTGCAGTTCGAGCTGCTGAAGGCCTGATCGAAGAAAAAGGGGACGGAGGGGATTAAGTCGTTTGTGCCACTGACGACTTAATCCCCTCCGTCCCCTTTTTGTTGTCCTCACCGCGGCGGCGCTACCATCGGGCTCCCTGTTTCGATGGAGTGCGCGCATGCGCCGGATGGCTTGTCTGATTCCCGCCCTGATGCTGGCCGCCTGTTCGCAGCCGGCGGCACCGCCGGCCGAGCCTGCGGCGGATGCACCGCCGCCGATGGAGGCCAGCGCCCCGGCAACGCCTGCGGCATCTGCCACTGAACCCGCTGCTTCGGCACCGGCCGCGGCCGCAGCGGAAGCGCCCGCCGAAGACGCACGCGCACGCATCGAAACGCTGCTTGGCGATGCGGCGCAGTTCGAGAAGGTCTTCAATGCGTTCAAGGCCGCCGTGGTTGGCGGCGATCGCGCTGCGGTGGTCGAGGAAGTGCGCTTTCCATTGAACGTCGGTGGCGGAAAGAAGATCACCGGCCCCGGTGAGTTCCAGCGCAACTACGAGAAGATCATCACCCCGGCGGTGGTCAAGGCGGTGTCCGAGCAGGATTTCGGCAAGGTGTTCGTCAACCAGCAGGGCGTGATGATCGGCAGCGGCCAGGTGTGGTTGAACGGGCAGTGCCTGGACCAGGCCTGCACGAAGACCGAGGTGAAGGTCATCACCATCCAATGAACGCAGACGGCCCCGCGTGCGGGGCCGTTGCGGACAAACGTGCCGGCCAGCGGCCGGCACTACCTCAGGTGCTCGGGGTGAGCTTCAGCAGGCGCGCCTTGCTGCCGTCTTCCAGCAGCCACAGGGCGCCATCCGGGCCCTGTTCCACTTCGCGGATGCGCTCGCCCATGTTGAAGCGTTCGGCTTCGCGCGCGCTGTCGCCGTCGAAGGCCACGCGCACCAGCGAGGTGGAGGACAGGCCGCCGATGAAGCCGCTGCCCTTCCACTGCGGGAACAGGTTGCCGCTGTAGATCACGAAGCCGGCCGGCGAGATCACCGGCGTCCAGGTCACCTTCGGCGCGGCGAATTCCGGGCGGGTGCTGTGGTCGGGAATCGGCCGGCCGTCGTAATGGTCACCATTGGAAACGATCGGGTAGCCGTAGTTGGCGCCGCGCACGATCAGGTTCAGTTCGTCACCGCCGGCCGGGCCCATCTCGTGTGCCCACAGCTTGCCGTTGGCATCGAAGGCCATGCCGAGGATGTTGCGGTGGCCCAGTGACCACACCTGCGCGGCCACGCCGCCCTGCGAGGCGAATGGGTTGTCGGCGGGCAGGCTGCCATCATCGTTGAGGCGGATGATCTTGCCGAGGTTGCCGCCCATGTCCTGCGCCGGATCGAACTTCTGGCGCTCGCTGGAGCTGATCCACAGCTTGCCGTCCGGGCCGAAAGCAAGGCGATGGCCGTAGTGGCCTTCACCACTCACCTTCGGGCTCTGTCGCCAGATCACCTTCAGGTCCTTCAGCTGGCCGGCACCGTTGGCATCCAGCGCCAGCGTGGCACGGGCCACGGCAGCGCCGCGGGTGTCCAGCGTGCCTTCCTCGGCATAGCTGAGATAGATCACGTGGTTGCTCGCGAATTGCGGGTGCAGGATCACGTCACCGAAGCCGCCCTGGCCGCCGTAAGCGACCTTCGGAACGCCGGTAATCTCGTGCTTCTGGCCGCTGGCCAGGTCCAGGTGCTGCAGCTTGCCGCGCTTTTCGGTGACCAGCAGGCTGCCGTCCGGCAGGAAGGTCATCGCCCACGGCTGGTCGAACCGGCTGATTTCGGTGGCGGTGAACGGGCGCTGGTCGGCAGTGGTGGAGGCTGCGGGCGCTGCGGTCTGGGCGCCGTTGGCGGCCGGGTCGGCGGCATTGCAGGCGGAGGTGGCAAGGATCGGCACAAGGCCGAGGGCGAGCAGCAGGGGCGTGCGGGTCATGGGTATCTCCAGTGCGGGGATGCGGATGGCCGGGCTGTCCCTTGTATACCACCGGCGCCGTGAGCGTCGTGGCCCGAAGGTCCTGCGACCCCTGTGCGAGCGCGGCGGGATCGTCTAGGGTGGGCACGCCCGGGCAAAGCGTGCCCGTCTGCCTGCCAAGGATCTGCAATGAACACTGCCATGCCCCACAAGCCCTCTACCGCCTTCATCGCCGCCTCATGGGTGGCCCTGCTGCTGGGTGCGGCGGCCTACCTGATCGGTCTGTTCAACGCCACGATGGCGCTCAACGAAAAGGGCTACTACCTGACCCTGCTGCTGTTCGGCCTGTTCGCGGCGGTGTCGCTGCAGAAGAGCGTGCGTGACCGCGTCGAGGGCATTCCGGTGAGTGGCCTGTACTACGCGCTGTGCTGGTTCGCACTGCTGTCGGCGTTGATGCTGCTGCTGGTTGGCCTGTGGAATGCCACGCTGGCACCGAGCGAGAAGGGCTTCTACGGCATGGCGTATGCACTGTCGCTGTTCGGCGCGGTGGCGGTGCAGAAGAACACCCGCGACCTGATCGCCGCCGGTGGCGGTGAGAGCAAGCGCAGCGCGGTCGCGCCGCCGCTGCCGGAACAGGAGTGAATGTGTAGAGCCGGGCCCATGCTCGGCTGTCCTGCGGCGTTTGTTGAGTCGAGCCGAGCGTAGGCTCGGCCCGACAAAAGCGTGGCGCTATCGCTTCAACAGCGGATCCGCCTGCTGCGCGTCCTCCCAGCCACGGCGCACGGCATTGCGTGCCTGCGCCCATTCCAGCCGGCTGCGGCCACGCTCGCTGGCCCAGCGCGACTCCAGTTCAGCTTCGACCTGTTCGTAGGCGCGGATCATGTCCTGCGCACGCGCGGCATGGCCGATGCGGTAGGCCGGTTCATAGTCCTCGAAGAACAGCTGGTCGTCGTAGTACGGTTCGGCGGTGTAGCGTTCGCGCCAGTAGTTGCTGACCGCATCGCGCGGCGTGCTGTCGTCCGGTACGCGGCCGGGGATCTGGTACTCGGTCATGGAAGGCTCCGTTGTGGACGAAGCCTGATCCTGCCTGCGTGGCGGTTAACGGCCCGGTCCGGCAGCGTGATCACCAGATCAATCCGCCGGGCATGGCCCGGCGCTATCGGTCATCCGGCGTCGGCATCTTTTCGCGGCAGCTTGTAGATCACCGCGCCGATGGCGAACGCCACCAGCGCAGCAGCGATGTTCTGCCAGCTGGCACTGGCGAACAGCGCCAGGCACAGCAGCAGCGCGAGTACCGGAATCAGCGGGCCACCCGGCAGTTTCAGTGCGCCCGGCCGGTCCGCGTAGCGCTTGGCCAGCACCAGTACCGCAGCGGCCGTTCCGATGTAGGCGAACAGGCGCGTGGTCATCGACAGCAGGGCCAGCTGCACGAACGAACCGGACAGGGCCAGGCCCAGCGCGATCAGGCCTTGGCACAGGATCGACGCGGCCGGCGTGTGGAAGCGCGGATGCACCTGCGCCAGGATCTTCGGCCCATAGCCATCGCGGGCCAGTGCGAACAGGAAGCGTGGGCCCATCATCATCGTGTTGCTGTTGGTGCCGAGGATGGAGATGGTCGCGCCTACGGTGAGGATCAGCGCCAGTGCTTCGCCGCCGAAGCCGGCAGCGGCATCGGCCAGCGGCGTGGCCGAGCTGGCCAGGCCGGCCAACGTGCCCTGTGCCACCACCTGCACCGCGCCGTAGATGACGGTGACGGTGATGATCATGGTGATCAGCGCGAACGGAATATCGCGACGCGGATTACGGTACTCGCCGGCGGCGGCCGGGATGTTCTCGAAGCCGGCGTAGGCGTACAGCAGCAGCAACGCGGCCTCGCCCATGCGCTGCAGGTCGTGCGGGTCGGGGCGCTGGCCGGAGAAGGCCAGCTGCGGGTCGATGTAGAACGCACCGATGGCCACGAACAGCAGCAGCGGCAACATCTTGCCGATCACCAGCACCACGCCGGTGCGCGCGGCCGAGCGCACGCCGATGATGTTGACGCCGGTCAGGAAGCCCAGCGACACCACGATCACCGCGATGCGCCCCATGCCGGCACCGGCCCACGGCCAGAAACGCGCGACGGCATCGGCCAGCGCGTTGCTGAGTGCGGCCGCCGAGCTGATGCGGGTCAGCCAGATCATCCAGCCGATCTCGAATCCGGCGAAGCGCCCGAACGCCTCGCGTGCATACAGGTAGCTGCCACCGGGTTCATCGAAGTAGCTGGCGGCCTGCGCGTAGCACAGCACCAGCAGGGCGACCACGATGCCGGCAGCGACCACGCCCCACAGGCTGAAAGGGCCGAGCAGGGCGACGGTGGCGGCCGGCAGCAGGTAGATGCCGCTGCCGATCACATCGTTGATCGACAAGCCGACGATCTGCCAGCGGCTGACCGCGCGCTGCAGCTGCGGTTCGTCCTGCGCGCTCAACGGGCGTCTCCACGCAGTGCGGGCAGTTGCCACTGGGCCTGCAGGCGCGTGTACTCGGCGCGCGGCAGCAGCACGAAGCGCGGCGCATCCTGCGGCCGCAACCAGTCCAGCAGGGCCTGCATGCGGGCCTGCGGCATGGCGGTGCAGCCGGCCGTGGCCTCACCGGGTTGGCGCCACAGATGGGCGAAGATGCAGCTGCCCTTGCCGGGCTGGTTGTCCGGGTTGTGGGCGATCACGAAGCCCTCCTGGTAACGCACGTCGCCCTTGTTGTGCAGATCCAGCCGCATCGGCTCGGTGGAGCCTTCCACAGCTGCCTTGCCGACCTTCTTCGCGTCGACGATGCGGTTATAGAACGGCGACGCCGGCACATCCATGCAGTAGCTGCTGTCGAGCATCGGCTGGTAGGGGATGGCGGTGCCGGGGCGGGTGACGGCATAGCCGAACGCGCTGCCGAGCGCGAACACGCCTGCCGGGCTGCGGCCATCGCCTTCCTGCTTCTGCGGGCCATCGGCCTGCGCCGGGTGCAGGCCCAGGCCCCAGGCGCTGCCGGTGCGGCCCAGTGCCACCGGGAACGCCTCTCCATGTGCGTGCCAGCCCTCGCCATCACGCACATAGGCCTGCAGCTGGCCCTGTGTGCTGTCCCAGCTTTCGCTGGTGACCACGATCAGCTGGCGCGCACCCTGCAGCGGCGCAGCGTGGACGGATGCCGCCGCGGCAAGCAGCAGTGCAGCGGTAGCGAGACGGACCAGCGATTTCATCAACAGGTGCTCCGGTCAGGAATCCAGCAGGTGGTCGATCCGCTCCAGGTTCACCGCCAGCTGCTGCTGGCGGTCCGGATTGGTGTGGCAGAGCAGCACGAACAGGAAGTCGAGCAGGGCGTGCATGGCGCTACGGTACAGCAGCTGCGCGACCTGCGGCGTGCGCTCGTGCGCGCACACCACCAGCGCTGCGTCAGCATGCGCGCGCAGCGGGTTGGCGGTATGGCGGGTGATGGAAATCACCTTGCCACCCATGTCCTGGAACTGGCGCGACAGCTGCGAAAGCTGAGGCAGGTTGCCGAATTCGGAGAACACCAGCAGCGCATCACCGGGGCGCGCGGCCGACAGGTTGGCCAGCATCAGGATCGGGTCGGTATGCGGCACCACCAGCAGGCCGAGCAGCGACAGCCGCATGGCGAACTCGCGGGCATACAGGCCGTCGTCACCCAGGCCGTACACGAACAGCTTGGGAGCGCCGTCGAGCAGCTGCACGATGCGCTCGATTTCCTCGCGTGGGTTGGCCTGGCGGGTTTCCTCCTCAGCCTGCGCCTTGCTGCGGCGAAGGGCGTCGCCCAGGCGCAGGTAGTCATCGCCACTGTCGGGTTCGCTGGGGGCCTGTTGTGGATCGACACCGGCGCGAGCCACGTCCTGGCCGATCGAGTACTTCAGGTCCGGGTAGCCCTTGAAGCCAAGCTTCTGGCTGAACTTCACCACGCTGGACTGGCTGATGCCGAGCGCACTGGCCAGTTGCTGGGACGAGTAGTCGCGCAGCAGGTGGGCGTTGTCGAGGATGAAGTCGGCGATGCGGCGCTCGATGGCCGACATCTGCCCGCGCTCGGAACGGATCTTCAGCAGGGGCGGCATGCGGGGTGTCCGGGCATGTGTAGGCGCGTTGCGGTTGGCAGCATAGAGCAGATTATGTGGTGGCTCGGGCGGGCGGGGTTTGCGGGGGACGCCGCAAGTACGTCCGTGTAGGCTTGGCCGCCGCATCCATGCGGCGGACACCCCCGCAAGCCCCGCCCGCCCGACCCCGGACAGATCGCGCGCGTGCCAGCCGCGAAGAGGATACGAGGTAGAGCAGAAGCAGGAGCATCCACGCGTGGCGTGGATCTACCCGGAGCTGTCGTTGAGTCCGCCTTCAAGCGAGCCGAGCACCGCAGGTCCGGCGAGGGCGAAGAGGCGCGGGTGTTTGAGCGCAGCGAGTTCCGCGCCGTCCCTCGACGGACCGAGGAGCGCAGGGTACCGGCGTGCGCAGCACGTCGGCTCGCGGCCGGCGGAGCGTTTCTTTTGGTTACTTTTCTTTCCGCGGAAAGAAAAGTAACGCGCGACCCAGGATCAGTTGAGGACCAAGCCAGCCGCAAGGCGCAAATCACCCCAGCATCTCCAGCCCACGCACCTCAGTAATGCCCAGCCCCGGCACGTCGCTGATGCTGATCTCCGATTCGTTGAAATGCACGCCGCCGCTAACCGGGTCGAACTGGCCCAGCGAGGGACCGTCGAGGTCAACCTTGGTGATCACATCACTCTTGGCCACGGCCAGGTGCACGGCGGCGGCCACGCTGATGCTCGACTCGATCATGCAGCCGATCATGCACGGCACGCCGTAGATGCCGGCGATGTCGGCGATGCGGATCGCGTTGGACAGGCCGCCGGTCTTCATCAGCTTGATGTTGATGATGTCGGCCGCGCGCTGCTGGATCAGGTCCATCACCTGGCTGGGACTGAACACGCTCTCGTCGGCCATCACCGGCGTGTTGACGCGATCGGTGACGTACTTCAGGCCGCTGATGTCAGCCGCCTTCACCGGTTGTTCCAGCAGCTCCAGTACCACGCCGGCCTCTTCCAGCGTACGCATCGCATGCACCGCCTGCTTGGCGGTCCAGCCCTGGTTGGCATCCAGGCGCAGCAGGGCGCGGCCTTCCACGGCGGCATGGATGGCCTTGACCCGTTCGATGTCCAGGCCGATGTCCTTGCCGACCTTGATCTTCAGCGACTCGAAGCCGCGCTCGATGGCCGACAGCGAATCGGCCACCATCTTGTCGATGTAGTCCACGCTGATGGTGATGTCGGTGGTGATCACCGGGTCGCCACCACCGAGCATCTGGTACAGCGGCGCACCGTGCAGCTGCGCCCACAGGTCGTACAGCGCGATCTCCACCGCTGCCTTGGCGCTGGTGTTGCGCTCCATCGCGGTCTGCACCAGCGTGCACAGATGGTTGAGGTTGACCACGTCCTGGCCGATCAGGCGCGGGGCGATGAAGTGGCGGATCGCTTCGATGATCGAGCCGTGCGTATCGCCGGTGATCACCGCGGTGGCCGGGGCTTCACCGTAACCGGTGTTGCCGGTGTCGGTGCGGATCAGTACGACCACGTCTTCCACGGTTTCCACCGTGCGCAGGGCAGTCTTGAACGGCGTCTTCAGCGGCACGCGCAGCATGCCCAGTTCGATGGCAGTGATCTTCATTCAGGGGGTCTTGGCCCGCAGGCGCTGGATGTTGGTGATGCGGTCGATGTAGCGGACGGTATCGCTGGCCATCATCGGCTCCAGCGGCGTGACCGAAACACCATTGAGATGGGCCTGCACGCGCGTGCCGTCGGCACCGAACCAGCTGCCGCCCGCCGTATCGTGGATCACCCAGGTGCGGCCGTCGACGTGGCCAATGGCCATCATCACGTGGCCGGGGATGTAGACCAGGTCGCCGACCTGTAGTTCGGTGACCGCACGGTCGCGCGCGGCCTTGCCGACCTTGTCGGTGAACGGCAGGCGATCCAGTGCCGGGCTGACCGCCTGTGCACTGGTATTGCGCGGCAGCAGCACGCCGAAGCTGCGGTAGATCTCGGAGACGAACCCGCTGCAGTCGCGGGTGTCGTAGTCGTGGCCCCAGCCGTAGCGTTCGCCAAGGAACTTGAAGGCCTGCTGCAGCAGCAGGCGCGGGGTCAGCGGCAGGTAGTCGGCGGCGGTGTCCTGCGAGCGCGGCAGCAGCGCCGGTACGAGCTTCAGACGCCCGTCGGCCTCGCGCACCGGCAGCTGCACCACCCACGAGGCATGCGCCTGCTGGCCGTTCACGGGTTCTGAAGCGGGCCAGTCGGCCAGCACCGGCAGGCGTACGCCCATGTCCAGCTGCAGGCGCGATACGCGCGGTTCCTCCGGGGTGTAGGCGGTCTGCGCGGTGGCGCCGGTGACAATGCGGTACGGGCCCTTCGCGCCATAGCCGAGCACCGTGGCCTTGTCGCCGCTGGCGATGGCGTCGGCTTCGATCCACGCGCTGTAGCGCTCGCTGTGCACGAACAGCCAGCGGCCGTCGGCACTGCGGTGAACCACCGCGACCTTGTCGCCGGGGAACAGCGCCGATTCCTGGAAGCGGTCGATGTCGGTGTCACCGGCGGTGCTGAAGACGCGCTCGCGGGTGGGGAAGGTACGCAGTGCCGCGCGCTTCACCACCAGCCCATAGGCCGGTGCCACCTGGGCAGGAATCGCATCGAGGCCGAGGTTGGCTTCGATGCCGCTGCGCAGCGCGGGGGCGATGGCCTGGCCCGTCTCGTTGAACAGTGCACGCGTGGGCCAGCTGGACAGCGCGCTGATGCTGGCACGCACCGTCGCCGCATCAAGCTGGGCGGGCAGTGTGGCGATGTCCTGGATATGGCTGTCCTGCGCACGCATCCGCGCGTTCTGCGCCTCGATCTGCGCGCGATCCAGAATCTGCGCATCAGCGTTGTCCAGGCGCGCGGCCCAGTACTGCGGGGTGAGGTAGGCCTCGTGCAGGCCGATCACATAGGGCAGCGGCGCACCCGGGTCGGGCGGTGGTGCCGCCTGTGCAAAGGCTGGTGCGGCCAGCAGGCACAGGGCCAGGGTCAACCGGCGCGGCCAACGCCGGTGCGGTTCGCGGGAAGCCAGGCTCATGCGGTGCACACCCTCCTCGAATGCCTGTTGGAATATTTATTCCTTTTGGCATCGAAAGCAAGAATAAATTATTGACCGGCATCCCGGCCCGTGTTACACAGCCGTTACCACCCGCGCTGGGGAAGTGTCGCTGTGGAGTCTGCCGTTCGCAAACCGCGTCTGCCTGCTGCTGCCGGCCTGTGTGCCGCGCTGCTGCTGTGGGTGTGGTCGGCGGGAGCGGAACCGCCGCCCTCGGCCGTCCAGTTTGCGCGCGTCGTGCAGATGATCGACGCGGGACGGTTCTTTGAAGCTCACAGCGAACTGAACACCTGGTCGGCCGCCGACGCGGCGGAGCCTGGCGTCAGTTTCGACGACATCGCGTTCCAGGAAGAACGCATGCGCCGCATCCGCCTGGATTTTTCCCTCGACGAAACCGCCGCCAAGGCGGCCGTGCGCCGCTGGATTCCCGACCTGACCGCCGAGGAGTTCGCGCGCTGGGATCAACTCGGCCTGATCGAGCATCTCGATATCGATGGTACGCGTCGGTATTTCAAGCGCGCACCGTCGAACCTGTTCCTGCTCAGTGACGAAGCACGCGCACGCCGCCGCGCGGATGCACCGATGCCGGCGCCGGGCCCGAACGAAGTGCTCAACGCGCACCACGCGCGCGTGCTTGCCGCAGCCGAACAGAGTGGCCAGGCGTCCGTATTGCCGCAGCGCATTGAGTTCACCCAGTCGCTCACGGTGAAAGCCGATGCCGTCCCGGCGGGTGAAACCGTACGCGCCTGGATTCCATACCCGCGCGAGATCCCGGGCCAGCAGGAACAGGTGCAGTGGCTGGGCAGCGCCCCGGCCAAGGCACGGGTGGCACCGGCCAGTACCCTGCAGCGCACCGCCTATCTGGAAGCCAAAGCCGTAGCCGGCAAGCCGACCCGGTTCGAGATCCGCTATGCGGTAACGGTCTTCGCGCGACACACCGCGATCGATCCCGCGAAGGTGCAGGCCACCCCGAATGATCCCGCATTGAAGCCCTATCTGGCCGAGCAGCTGCCACATGTGCGCTTCACCCCGGCGCTGAAGCTGTTCTCCGACCAGGTGCTGCAGGGCGAGACTCGCCCCTATGAAGTGGTGCGCAAGCTGTTTGCTGCCGTGGACCGCATTCCATGGGCCGGTGCGCGCGAATACTCGACGCTCAGCAACATCAGCGATTACGGGCTGCGCGCCGGCCATGCCGACTGTGGCCAGCAGACCCTGCTGCTGATTGCGCTGCTGCGCATGAACGGCATTCCTGCACGCTGGCAGTCGGGCATGGTGTTCTCCGACGATGGCAGCGGCTACAACAACCTGCATGACTGGGGACAGGTCTACCTGGCGCCATACGGCTGGCTGCCGATGGACGTGACCACCGGCGCGCTTGCCAGCGATGTGCCTGCACTGCGCGATTTCTATCTGGGTGGCCTCGACGGCTACCGCATTGCTTTCAACGACGATTTCGGCCAGCCCTTCGTGCCGGCCAAGCAGCACTTCCGCTCGGAAACGGTCGACTCGCAGCGCGGCGAGGCCGAGTGGGCAGGCGGCAACCTGTACTTCGACCAATGGAGCTACGACTTCCAGTGGCGGGTACTGCCAGCCAGGCAACGCTAGCGCGACACATCGCATTCCACACCATTCAATTCTTGCAGGAGAGAGCAGGGGATGAAGGCTTACAGCATCAAGCGGGCGGCGTTGTGCGTCGCCCTCGGGGCGTGTCTGGGCGTAGTGCTGCCCGGCATCGCGATGGCACAGAACGTGAGCGGTGCAGTCGCCGGCCGTGCAACCGCCGGTGACCAGGTGACCGTGGTCAGCAGCAGCACCGGCCTGACCCGTACCGTCACCGTAGGTGCCGATGGCAGCTACCGCCTCGGCCAGCTGCCGGTGGGCGACTACCAGCTGCAGCTCAGCCGCGATGGCCAGAAGCTGGGCGATCAGGTGTCGGTGAGCGTTGCCGTCGGCGGTACCACCACGGTCAACCTGGGCAGCGGCGGCGGTGTCACCAACCTGGATGCACTGCAGGTGGTTGGCACCCGCGTGGTCAACCGCGTGGATGTGTACTCCACCGAAACCTCGTTCAACATCAACCGCCAGGAGATCTCGCGGCTGCCGGTAGCGCAGGACCTGTCCGCGGTCGCGCTGATGGCGCCGGGCGTGGTCGGCGGCAACTCGTCATTCGGAGGCCTGTCGTTCGCCGGTTCATCGGTGGCCGAGAATGCGGTCTTCATCAACGGCCTGAATGTCACCGACATGTATACCCGTCGTGGCTTCAGCACCGCGCCGTTCGCCTTCTTCAAGGAATTCCAGGTCAAGACCGGTGGCTACTCGGTCGAGTTCGGCCGCTCCACCGGTGGCGTGATCAATGCAGTGACCCGTTCGGGCAGCAACGAGTTCGAAGGCGGCGTTGAACTCACCGCCGAGCCCAGTGCGTGGCGCGCCAGTGGCGGCGATCATTTCCACCGCGACGGCACCCCGCATTCCTACGGAAGCCGCGACAACAACTCCTTCCTGAAGACCAACGTCTGGGGCTCGGGGCCGATCGTCAAGGACAAGCTGTTCCTGTTCGCGATGTACGAGGACCGCAGCGACAAGGGCCACAACACCTCGTCCGATGGCAGTACCTGGTTCAAGAACGACTCCGGCAACGGCTTCTGGGGCACCAAGCTGGACTGGAACATCAACGACAACCACAGCCTGGCGCTGCTGGCGTTCTCCGACGAGGGCGATGTCACCAACGCGTCGTACGGCTACAACTGGAATGCGGACCGGATCGGTTCCTGGGGCGGCGACTCGGTCACCGAGACCGGCGGCCGCAACTGGTCGGCCACCTACACCGGCCACTTCGGCCAGAATTTCACCGCGCGCGCCATGGTCGGCCAGAACAAGCAGCGTGCCTTCACCAATTCGTCGCTGGACCAGGCCTGCAGCCCGGTGTTCACCGACAGCACCTACGGCCCGCGGCTGGGCAAGCTGCAGGGGCTGCGCGCGGGCTGCCACCCGACCGGCGCGGCGGTGGCCGAGCGCGATGACACCCGCGATGTCGCGCGCCTGGATTTCGAATGGCAGCTCGGTGATCACCTGCTGCGCTTCGGTGTCGACCGCGAACTGATGACCACCAAGCAGTCCACCCGTTACCCAGGGCCGACCGAGCTGAGCTACACCGCCTACGTGGCGCGCCCCGGCGATGAAGTGTGGGATGGCGCCAACGCCTACGTACCGGCTGGCGTCACCGAGATGCTGCGCGCTCGCAACCGCCGCTCCGGCGGCACCTTCGAGACCGAGGCCAATGCCTTCTACCTGGAAGACATCTGGAACATCACCCCGAACCTGATGCTGAACCTCGGCGTGCGCTGGGACCGCTTCGAGAACCGCACCGCCGCCGGCAAGGCGTTCATCAAGATGGACGACCTGATCGCGCCACGCGTCGGCTTCTCGTGGGACATGCGCGGCGATGGCAGCACCAAGCTGTTCGGCAACGCCGGCCGCTATTACCTGCCGGTCACCAACAACATCAACGTGAACTTCGCCGGTGGCCTGACCGACGAATACAGCTATTACGTGCTGAACGGCTGGGAGCAGAAAACCTCGCCGACCGGTTCGCCGTACATGGCACCGATCGTCGGCCAGCAGATCGGGCCGACCGACACCCGCATGAACACCGGCGGTGCCGACCTGCGCCAGAGCGTGGACCGCGACCTGAAGGCGGTCTACCAGGACGAATACATCCTGGGCTTCCAGAACATGATCAACCAGGCCTGGTCGTGGGGTGTCAACGCCACCTACCGGCGCATGACCCGCGCGCTGGATGACATCCGCATCAACTACACCCCGTGCGGACCGACCCCCAGCACGCTGTGGCCGATCGCCAACCCGGGCGAGAGCCTGACGATCTGGGGCGACAAGAGCATCGGTTGCGCCAACGAGGGCTGGATCACCATCGACACCGCCAACAGCGGCTATCGAAAGGGCGGCAGCGGCGAGGTGATCGGTTACTCCAAGCCCAAGCGCACCTACAAGGCGCTGGAGTTCCAGATCGACCGCGCCTGGGACGAGAAGTGGATGTTCAACGCGTCCTACCTGTGGTCGAAGAGCGAGGGCAACTTCGAAGGCCCGGTGAACTCCGATACCAACTACGGCGACACCGGCATGGTGCAGTTCTGGGACCACCCGGCCACCAATGAACGCTATGGTGTTCTGTTCAACGATTTCCGCCATCAGTTCAAGCTGCGTGCCGCGTATGCGCTGAACAAGCAGTGGTCGTTCGGCACCACGCTGCAGGTGCAGTCCGGTGGCCCGATCACCGCCTACGGCGTGATGTGGCCGAACGACTCCATCGCCGGTGGCAGCACGTCCAGTGAAGGCAGTGGTGGTGGCACCGGTTGGCTGTGCGTGGCCAACTGTTCGGGCCCGTACAACCAGCGCCAGTTCGAGTACAGCCCGCGCGGCGCGTTTGGTCGCCTGCCGTGGACCTGGACCATGGGCGCCAACGTCACCTGGCGCCTGCCGGTGGAGGGCATCGACCTCAGCGCCCGGTTGTCGGTGTACAACCTGTTCAACAACCAGAAGACCATCAACGTGCACCAGCGCTACGAGGCGCAGCCCGGCCAGTATCGCGAGGCGACGTTCGCTACCGGTACGCGCTGGCAGGCACCGCGCTACACCCAGCTGGTGGTGACCTGGAACTTCTGAGGCCACGATCCGCGCCGTCCACCGTGACGGCGCGGGCAATGGAGGGGCTGCCCGCATGCACCACCTGCTGATCCTCGCGGCGGCACTGGCCGCACCGTCCGCTTCGTCGGCCGACAGTGCAGCCATCGAGGCCGACATCGCGACCGTGGTCCGGGCCGAGCATCTGCCCGGGCTGGCGTTGGCGGTGGTCGAGAACGGACAGCTGGTCCATCGCCATGCAGAGGGGGCGCGCGGCGATGGCGGCCGCATCGACGAGGACACGCTGTTCAAGATCGCTTCCAACAGCAAGGCGATGACCGCTGCGTTGCTGGCGCGGTTGGTGCAGCAGGGCACGCTGCGATGGGATGATCCGGTGCAGCGGCATCTGCCGGGCCTCCGCATGCACGATGCGTGGGTGGGCGAGCAGATGCAGGTGCGCGACCTGCTGATCCACAACAGTGGCCTTGGCCTGGGCGCCGGGGACCTGATGCTGTGGCCGGAGCCGAACGCGTTCACCCGCGCCGACATCATCGCCGGCTTGGCGCATCTCAAGCCGGTCAGCAGCTTCCGCAGTCACTACGCCTACGACAACCTGATGTATGTGGTGGCCGGCGAAGTGGCGGCGGCAGCGGGTGGCAAGCCGTATGACCAGCTGATGCGCGAGCAGGTGTTCGAACCACTGGGCATGACGCGCTGCCAGGTGGGTGCGTGGTCGGTGAAACGCGTGGGCAACGTGGCACAGCCGCATGCCTGGCGTGGTGAACGCAACGAGGTGGTGAACGCCGATGCTGCGATCAGCCCGGACCTGCCCTCGATGGCGGCGGGAGGCATCCGTTGTTCGCTGCGCGACATGACACGCTGGATGCAGGTGCTGCTCGATCCCGCGCTGGTGCCGGACTGGCTGGGCAGCGAGCAGCGGCGCACGCTGTGGACCCTGCACATGCCGATGCCGTTGGGTGAACGCCAGCGGCGCTGGGACAACGCGCATTTCTACGGCTATGGATATGGCTGGCGGGTGTCGGACATGGACGGGCAGTGGAAGGTGGCGCATACCGGCACGTTGTCGGGCATGTACTCGTCGCTGGCATTGCTTCCTGATCGCAGGGTCGGCGTGGTGATGCTGATCAACGGCGAAGGCGAGGATGCACGCACGGCGCTGATGCAGGCCACGCTGAAGCGCTTCACCGCACCAGACGATGCGCCCCCTGCGATGGAGTACCTGGCCGAACTGAAGGCTGACCGGGCAGCACAGGCAGCATCTGGCCATCAACGGCCAGCGACCACCGCCGCACAGCCGGCACGCGGCAATGACCTGCCGCATTGGCAGGGCCGCTACTCCGACCCCTGGCTGGGCCCGGCTTCGCTGTGCCCGGGCAAGGATGGCCTGCGCTTCAGCGTGGACAAGTCGCCCCGGCTGCAGGCCTCGGTGCTGCAATTGCAGGGGCGCTGGCTGCTGCGCTGGGATACGCTGGGTGACGAGGCGCAGGCGTGGCTGCAGCCGGGCCAGGGCCCGGCGCCGACACTGGACCTGCGCGCCATCGATCCGGACATCGACTTCAGCTATGACTTCCAGGACCTGCATTTCACTCGTACTGGCGACTGCCCTGGCGGCGACCGCCAACGCCGCTGAGCCACCGCGCGTTTCGCCGGCCACCGATGCGGCCAGCGCCGGATTGGTGGAGATCCGCACGTTGTCGCCAGGCATCGACATGGACATCCGCTACGCCAATGCCAACAACTTCACCGGCGCGCGCGTGCCCGGCTATGAGGCGCCGTCCTGCTACCTGCTGGCGCCGGTGGCGAAAGCGCTGGCGCAGGTAGAACAGGATCTGCGCGCGCAGGGCTTTGGCCTGCGCCTCTACGACTGCTACCGGCCGGTGCGCTCGGTGCAGGCCTTCATGGCCTGGGTGAACGATCCGCGCGAACTCTCGCGCAAGGCACAGCAGTACCCGGACCTGGACAAGCCACGGCTGCTGGCCGACGGCTACATCGCCGAGCGTTCTGGCCATAGTCGTGGCGCCACGGTTGATCTTGGCCTGCTGGATTGCCGCACTGGCGCCTGCACGCCGCTGGACATGGGCACCGACTTCGATTTCTTCGGCCCGCGCGCGCATACCCGGACGAGCGGGCTGAGCACTGTGCAGCAGGCGAACCGCCAGCAGCTGGTGCAGGCGATGGCACGCCACGGCTTCGTCAACTATCCGCAGGAGTGGTGGCACTACACCCTGCAGCCCGAACCGGATCCTGGCACCGCGTACGACGTCCCGGTACGGTAGGGGTATCGGCAGGGCTGCGCCCTGCACCCGCAGTAGTGCCGGCCGCTGGCCGGCAACATCAGACGCAACAGCAACAGCGTGCGTTCCGTGAGTTGGCTGGGCGGTGCCGGAGTGCGGGGACGCCGTAAATCCGTCCATGGAGGCTTGGCAGCCGCATCCATGCGGCTGACACCCCGCACTCCGGCACCGCCCAGCCTCTGACAGTTTCCCGCGCGGTCCGTTGTAGAGCCGAGCCCATACTCGGCTGCTCTTTGTTCGTCGGCTGCTTCTTGTTCAATTCTCGCGATATTCGATTTCGATGGAGATTCATCCACGCATGGCGTGGATCTTATCTCTTGCCAATCTGGCACCTTGGGTGCCGAGAGCCCGGCGTGGGCGACCGTGTGGATCCAGGTCTTGCGACCGAGAAGTAGCTTGGGTCCCCACGCCGGATTCTCCCTGAACCGCC
>NZ_JCAFUR010000021.1:0-52734 GCF_059371575.1 Stenotrophomonas sp. YJH_SMC_4 | reverse complement strand
TGGCGGGGTGGGTCCGGTTGCGGGGGACGCTGCAAGTACGTCCATGTAAGCTCGGTCGCCGCATCCATGCGGCTCACGCCCCCGCAACCGGACCCACCCCGCCTTCGACAGATTTCCGCGATCTGTTGGAACGACCTTGGGGTCGGATCCGTTTTCCTGAGGAAAACGGATCCGACCCCATTTTGATTTTCGATACCTGACAGATGTGTCGACCAAGGTCGACACCCACCAACGGCCGCCGCGATCTGTCAGAGGTGGGGCGGTGTGGGCTTGCAGGACCGTTGGCGCCATGGATGGCGCCATCGAGCCCCCATGGATGGGTTTACGGCGTGTCCTGCAAGCCCACACCGCCCCGCCATCCCACGGATAGCCCGCTTCTGCTGTTGCTTTGGCCGTTGCCGTTGCTTCTGCGGGTGCAGGGCGCAGCCCTGCCGAACCCGGCCGACTTCCGCCACTTGCGGTCGCAGCCACTGCCCACTAGCCTTCGGCCGTCGTTCACCACCCAAGGACCGCCCGTGAAACACCGTCATCTCCTGCTGGCCTCGGCAATCGCCGCCGCCACGCTGGCCCTGGCCGCCTGCAAAAAGGAAGCTGCCCCAGGCACCGATACCGCCAGCAGCAGCGCCCCGGCCGGCGAAACCGCCGACCAGTTCGTGGCCCGCATCAATGCCGAATTCAAGGCCGCCTACCCGGAGATGACCTCGGCGCAGTGGCTGTCTTCCACCTACATCAACAGTGATTCCGAACGCATCGCGGCCAAGGCCAACGAGCGCTCGCTGACCCAGCTCAACAGCTGGATCGAGCAGGCCGCCAAGTTCGACGGCAAGCCGATGAGCGAGGACAGCAAGCGTGCGATCCACCTGCTGAAACTGATGTCCTCGATGCCGGCGCCGCGCGATCCGGCCAAGCTGGCCGAGCTGACCCAGATCGCCACCCGCATGGAAGGCAGCTACGGTGCCGGCAAGTACTGCACCGACGCCAACGATCCGAACTCCTGCCGCCAGCTGGGCGAGCTGGAACAGGTACTGGCGCGCAGCCGCGACTACGACAAGCAGCTTGACGCCTGGCAGGGCTGGCACAGCACCACCAAGAGCATGCGCGGCGACTACCAGAAGTTCGTCGGCCTGGTGAACGAAGGCGCCAAGGGCATGGGCTTCACCGATGCCGGCCAGATGTGGCGCAGCGGCTACGACATGCCGCCGGAGCAGATCGGCCCGGAAACCGACCGCCTGTGGGAACAGGTCAAGCCGATGTACGAGCAGCTGCACTGCTACGCGCGCGGCAAGCTGGACAAGACCTATGGCAAGGACAAGGCCGAAGTTGGCAATGGCCTGATCGCCGCGCACCTGCTGGGCAACATGTGGCAGCAGGACTGGTCGAACCTGTGGGACCAGCTGGAACCGTACCCGGGCGCCGGCAGCCTGGACATCACCGCGGCGCTGGAAAAGCAGTACCAGACCAACCTGAGCGCGGCGCTGGCCAAGGCCGGCAAGGATGCCAACGTGGCCGCGCAGTACAAGGCGCAGCGCGAGGCCGAACTGCGTACCGCCAAGCAGATGACCGAGCGCGCGCAGGACTTCTACGTGTCGCTGGGCATGCCGTCGCTGCCGCAGTCCTACTGGGAAAAAACCCAGTTCATCAAGCCTGACGACCGCGACGTGGTCTGCCACGCCAGCGCCTGGGACATGAACATGGAAGGCGACGTGCGCACCAAGATGTGCATCAAGCCGAACGAAGAGAACTTCACCACCATCTACCACGAGCTGGGCCACATCTATTACGACCTGGCCTACAACCCGCTGCCGCCGCTGTTCCAGGGCGGTGCCAACGATGGCTTCCATGAAGCGATCGGCGACACCATCGTGCTGGCGATGACGCCCAAGTACCTCAGCTCGATCGGCCTGGTCGATGCGCCGACCGAAAGCCGCGAGGCGGTCATCAACAACCAGATGCGCATGGCGCTGTCAGGCGTGTCGTTCCTGCCATTCGGGCTGATGATCGACCGCTGGCGCTGGGGCGTGTTCGATGGCTCGATCACTGCCGACAACTACAACAAGGCGTGGTGGGACCTGAAGGCCAAGTACCAGGGCGTGGCGCCGGCCAGCACCCGTGGCGAAGAGTTCTTCGATCCGGGCGCGAAGTACCACGTGCCGGGCAACACTCCGTACACCCGCTACTTCCTGGCGCGCATCCTGCAGTTCCAGTTCTACAAGGGCCTGTGCGACGCGTCCGGCTACAAGGGCCCGCTGCATGAGTGCACCTTCTACGGCAACAAGGAAGCCGGCCAGAAGTACTGGGCGATGCTGAGCAAGGGTGCCAGCCAGCCGTGGCAGGCCACGCTGAAGGAGCTGACCGGTACCGACAAGCTCGATGCCGGCCCGATGATCGAGTACTTCACCCCGGTCAACGAGTGGCTGAAGCAGCAGAACGAAGGCCAGATGTGCGGCTGGCAGGCCAACGCGGCCCCGGCGGCAAAATGAAAAAAGGGGCGGGTCCGCGAGGATCCGCCCCTTTCCGGTAGTGCCGGCCGCTGGCCGGCAACTACGCGATGAAGACCCAACGGGCAGCCGGCCAGCGGCCGGCTCTACCGAAACAGCAGTCAAAGGCCAGATGTGCGGCTGGCAGGCCAGCGCGGCCCCGGCGGCGAAATGAAAAAAGGGGCGGGTCCGAAAGGATCCGCACCTTTCCGATAGTGCCGGCCGCCGGCCGGCAACTGCACGGTGGAAATCCGTCTGGCAGCCAGCCAGCGGCCGGCTCTACCGCAACAACGGTCAGCTGTTCTTCTTCGCGGCCATCGCTGCGGCCAGCTCGGCCTTGAATTCCTCGAAGGTCTGGCCCTTCTCCCTGGCTTCGGCCTGTGCGGCATCGCGCAGTGCATCGGAGTACATCAGGCGCACCGGCGTGCCGTTGCGCTCGTGCAGTTCACCGGCCTGCAT
Organism: Stenotrophomonas sp. YJH_SMC_4; assembly: GCF_059371575.1. Lineage (NCBI taxonomy): Bacteria > Pseudomonadati > Pseudomonadota > Gammaproteobacteria > Lysobacterales > Lysobacteraceae > Stenotrophomonas > Stenotrophomonas sp. YJH_SMC_4. The sequence goes on along the minus strand of NZ_JCAFUR010000021.1, from coordinate 49,798 downwards.
GATCAGCGCCAGCACCTGCGCAGCGCTCTCGCTGTGGCCCGCGATGCGGCCATCCATGCCCAGCACCCATTCGCCGTCGCGGCGCACGACACCGGCCAGCAGGGTGCGCTGTGCATCGCGCAGTTCCGCATGCGGCTCCACCGGCGAGGCCTGCGCGGCGGCCTTGTTGGCGGCCTGCTTTTCCTGGCGACGGCGCTGGTCGCGGCGGGTCTTGGAGCTGGTGGACATGGTGCGGTACCGCTGCGAAGGGGGGCGCAAGGATAGCGCACCCCGCCCGCAGCACCGCTTCACACCCCTCAGTCCAGCACTTTGCCGTGCCGCCAGTAGCCCATGAAGGTGATCGCGCGGCGGTCCAGCCCGCAATCGCGCACCAGATGGCGACGGATCGCCATCACGGCCCCCGCCTCGCCCGCCACCCAGGCGTACAGCGGCCCGGCCACCCGGGTATCGGCCTGCTCCCAGAGGATCTGCGTATCGACGTCGATCTCCTCCAGCGCATCGCCGGCAGCCACGCCCGAGGTCCCTGCCAACCGCGCCTGGACCGCCTGCAGCAACCGCTGTCCGTAGGCGGCCTGCCCGCGCGGCAGCCAGACCAGCTCGGCGCTGGAGGGCGCCTTCAGGTGCACCGCATCACCGGCCTGCGCCACCTCCAGCAGCGCCAGCGTGCGCGGTGGGTCGACCATGGCCGCCAGCTCCTCGAGGATGCCGGCCACCGCAGGCAACGCGGTTTCATCGGCCACCAGCAGCACCTGGCCGACACCGGCCGGTGGCTTCCACTCCCAGCCCTCGCTGCTCCCGGCACAGTCGGCGTCCGGGGCCAGCAGCACCACGCGGTCGCCAGGGCGGGCGTGCATGGCCCAGCGCGAGGCGGGACCGGTTTCGCCATGGATGACGAAATCGACGTCGACCTCGCCCTGCTCGGCGCGCAACTGGCGGATGGTGTAGGTACGCATCGGCGGGCGCTTGTCGTCCGGCAGGGCCCGGTAGCGTGGGTACCAGTCTTCACCGCTGGGGACCTGCGGCACCTCCTGGCCGGGCAAGGGGAAGAACACCTTGATGCGCTGGTCAGGGCCTTCGGTCTTCATCCGCGCCACGTCGGCACCGGTGAACACCATGCGGTCCAGGGAAGGGGAAAGAACGCGGCGCTCCTTCAGCGCCACCTCGAACAGGCGGTAGGTCTGCTGCGCAGCCATGGGGAACCTCATGCAACGACATCGGATTGGCTGGCTGTCGTGCATCCACGCACCGGCTGGCTGGAGTGCCCAGCCTAGTCCGGTCGTTCCTCTTCGCAAGCGTTGCGGGCAAAGCGGCCGGCCCTACCCCTGCGCGCTGCTCAATGGCCCGTGCAGGCCGCCTGTGCCGCGCGTTCACGCTGGTGTTCCCAGTACCAGAACACGAAGCCGGCGGCGAAGAACGCGGCCTGCCCCAGCGCCAGGTGCAGCGGGCTGGCGCTGAGCAGCGGCGACACCACGCCGGCCACCACCGTGCTGATCATCAGCTGCACGAAGGCCTGCAGCGACGAAGCCAGGCCGCGCTGGTGCGGGTACATGTCCAGCACCGCCAGCGCCAGGATCGGGAAGATCAATGCCATGCCCATGCCGCCCAGGAAGATCGGCAGCACCGCCCACGGCAGCACGAACTGCGGCGACAGCGCCACGTAGCCGACATTCAGCAGCACCGACAGCGCACACAGGCCGAAACCAATGGACACCTGGCGGGTGGGCGTGGTGTGCCCGGCCATGCGCCCGGACAGGAACGAGCCGGTGGTCATGCCGCCGATGGTGGGGATGAACAGCCAGGCAAAACCACCCTCGCCCAGATGCAGGTGCTGCATCACGAACACCGGCGCCGAGGAGATGTACAGGAAAATGCCGCCGAAACCGATGCTGCCGGCCAGCGCCAGGCGCAGGAACCGCGGGTTGAAACCGATGCGCACGTAATCACGCAGCAGCACGCGCGGCGACAACGGCACCCGTGCCTCCACCGGATGGGTTTCCGGCAGGTAGCGTGCAGTGGCCGCCAGCAGGAGCAGCGCAAACACCACCAGGAACCAGAAAATCAGTGGCCAGCCGGCGCCGCTGAGCAGGATCCAGCCGCCGATGATCGGTGCGATGGCCGGAGCGATGCCGAACAGCATCGATACCTGGCTCATCAGGCGCTGCGCGTCGTGTCCGTGGTACAGGTCGCGGATCACCGCGCGGCCGACGATCATGCCGACGCCTGCTGACAGGCCCTGCAGCGCACGGAACGCCAGCAGCGTGGTCAGGTCGGTGGACAGCGCGCAGCCGACCGAAGCGCCGACGAACACCACCAGGCCACCGAGGATCACCCGCTTGCGGCCCCAGGCGTCGGACAGCGGGCCGTGCGCAAGGCTCATCAGGCCGTAGAACAGCAGGTACACGCTGATGGTCTGCTGCACCGCCACCTCGTCCACCGCCAGGCGCTGGGCCAGCTGCGGGAACGCCGGGAAGATGGTGTCGATCGAGAACGGACCGAACATGGCCAAGCCGGCGAGCAGCAGGGCCATGCGGCGGGTGGAGGGAGCAACAGCGGCGGTCATGGGAAAGGCGTCCGGCAGGGCCATGCGCGGCACGCACGGCGGGCGCCGGTCCCCTGCAGCAGGGACGGCGCCAGATGAATTCGGGTATCCGCCCATCATAGGTGGGGATTGCGCCTGATGCCATGCAGCAGTGCACGAAATGCACGGACGGGCCATCGGCCATTCAGGCGCGGCCTCCAGGTCCGAAAGCGGCCGCCGCGCCCGCAACGGGCTATAATCGGCGGGCAACACGGTGGGAGAAGCGGAACACCGCTGCCGAAGGCGCAACGCCCGTAATCGCTCAGGCCCGATACCACCCGTAACACAACTCTGGAGAGACCGGTTCGATCCGGCGCCGAAGGGGCACGAAGCTGCGGTCCGCCGAGCTTTTAAACTCTCAGGCAAAAGGACAGAGGGGCGCCCCGCAGACCGCCGACCGGCGGCTTGTGCCCGTGCGTGTGCCCTTTCCTGACGGATCCTTCGCCATGTCCCAGAACACCCCTTCCCTGCGTGAGCTCGAGCACCACAACGCGTTCGTCGAGCGCCACATCGGCCCCAACGACGCCGAGATCGCGCAGATGCTCGACGTCGTCGGCCACGCGTCGCTGGATGCGATGACCGACGCCATCGTGCCGGCCAAGATCAAGTCGCCGGCACCGCTGGCACTGCCGGAGTCGATGACCGAAGTGCAGGCACTGGCGAAGATCCGTGCGATCGCCGACAAGAACACCGTGCTGCGCAGCTTCATCGGCCAGGGTTACTACGGTACCCACACGCCGAACGTGATCCTGCGCAACATCCTGGAAAACCCGGCGTGGTACACCGCCTATACCCCGTACCAGGCGGAAATCTCGCAGGGCCGCATGGAAGCGCTGATCAACTTCCAGACCCTGTGCGCCGACCTGACCGGCATGGAAATCGCCAACGCCTCGCTGCTGGACGAAGCCACCGCCGCCGCCGAAGCGATGACTCTGGCCAAGCGTTCGGCCAAGTCGAAGTCGGACACCTTCTTCGTGCACGACGCCGTGCACCCGCAGACCCTGGAACTGCTGCGTACCCGCGCCGAGCCCATGGGCATCGTGCTGCGCGTCGGCACCCCGGCCGAAGCACTGGAAGCAGAAGCGTTCGGCCTGCTGCTGCAGTATCCGGACACCTTCGGCCAGGTCGGCGACTACAAGGCGCTGGTCGATGCCGTGCACGCACGCGGCGGCCTGGTGGCCGTGGCCACCGACCTGCTGGCCCTGACCCTGCTGGCTGCCCCGGGCGAATGGGGCGCGGACATCGTGGTCGGCAACAGCCAGCGTTTCGGCGTGCCGTTCGGCTTCGGTGGCCCGCACGCCGCCTTCATGGCCTGCCGTGACGCCTACAAGCGCTCGATGCCGGGCCGCCTGATCGGCGTTTCGATCGATGCCCAGGGCAACCCGGCCTACCGCCTGACCCTGCAGACCCGCGAACAGCACATCCGCCGCGAGAAGGCCACCTCCAACATCTGTACCGCGCAGGTGCTGCTGGCGGTGATGGCCTCGATGTACGCCGTTTACCACGGCCCGGAAGGCCTGACCCGCATTGCCCGCCGCACGCACCGCCTGGCCTCGATCCTGGCCGCAGCGCTGCGCAATGCCGGCGTGCAGGTCGGTGGCGACTTCTTCGACACCCTGCACGTCACCGGCGTGCATGCCGATGAAATCCATGCCAAGGCACGCGCCGCCGGTTACAACCTGCGCGCGATCGACAGCGACTCGGTCGGCATCAGCCTGGACGAGACCACCACCCGCGCCGACATCGTCGCCGTGGCTGCGGTGTTCGGTGCCTCGCTGGACGTCGACGCGCTGGATGCCAGCACCGCCGACGCGCTGCCGGCCGGCCTGCTGCGCCAGTCCGCGTTCCTGACCCACCCGGTGTTCAACACCCACCACAGCGAGCACGAACTGCTGCGTTACCTGCGTTCGCTGGCCGACAAGGACCTGGCGATGGACCGCACGATGATCCCGCTGGGTTCGTGCACCATGAAGCTCAACGCCACCGCCGAGATGATCCCGGTGACCTGGCCGGAGTTCTCGCAGATCCACCCGCTGGTGCCGGCCGACCAGGCGCTGGGCTACAAGGAACTGATCGACACGCTGGAAGCGATGCTGGTCGAATGCACCGGCTACGACGCGGTCAGCCTGCAGCCGAACTCCGGCGCACAGGGCGAGTACGCCGGCCTGCTGGCGATCCGCGCCTACCACCGCTCGCGCGGCGAAGGCCACCGCGACATCTGCCTGATCCCGGATTCGGCGCACGGCACCAACCCGGCCTCGGCGCAGATGTGCGGCATGAAGGTGGTGGTCACCAAGACCGATGCCAACGGCAACGTCGATGTGGAAGACATCCGCCTCAACGCCGAGAAGTACAGCGACCGCCTGGCCGCGATCATGATGACCTACCCGTCCACGCACGGCGTGTTCGAGGAAGAGGTGGTCGAGATCTGCGAGATCATCCACCAGCACGGCGGCCAGGTGTACACCGACGGCGCCAACATGAACGCCCTGGTCGGCGTGGCCAAGCCCGGCAAGTGGGGTTCGGACGTTTCGCACCTGAACCTGCACAAGACCTTCTGCATCCCGCACGGCGGCGGCGGCCCGGGCGTCGGCCCGTGCGCGGTCAAGGAGCACCTGGCCCCGTTCCTGCCGGGCAAGCTGGGTGACAACGGCCCGGTCGGCATGGTCAGCGCCGCCAGCTTCGGCAGCGCCTCGATCCTGCCGATCAGCTGGATGTACATCGCGATGATGGGCCGCGAAGGCCTGCGCAAGGCCACCCAGGTCGCGCAGCTCAACGCCAACTACATCGCCAAGCGCCTGGCCCCGCACTTCAAGACCCTGTACACCGGCCGCAACGGCCTGGTGGCACACGAGTGCATCCTCGACGTACGCCCGCTGGAGAAGACCAGCGGCATCGGCGCCGAGGACGTCGCCAAGCGCCTGATCGACTTCGGCTTCCACGCCCCGACCCTGAGCTTCCCGGTGGCCGGCACGCTGATGGTCGAACCGACCGAGAGCGAATCGCTGCACGAGCTGGACCGCTTCATCGACGCGATGATCCAGATCCGCGAGGAGATCACCGCGATCGAAGACGGCCGCCTGGACCGCGAGGACAACCCGCTGAAGAACGCGCCGCACACCGCCACCGCGGTGACCGCCAGCGAGTGGACCCACGCCTACCCGCGCGAACTGGCTGCCTTCCCGCTGGCCAGCCTGAAGCAGAGCAAGTACTGGCCGCCGGTGGCGCGCGTCGACAACGTGTACGGCGACAAGAACGTGATGTGCGCCTGCATCCCGGTCGATGCCTACAAGGATGATGAAGTCGAGGCTTGATTCCTCGCGGCATCGGTAAAGAGAACGGCCCGCGCAAGCGGGCCGTTTTCATGAGGGCGGGTGGACCAGGGTCCACACCCACGGTAATCCCGATCACGGGTCCGGCATCTGCCCCAGGCTCAACTGCCACGACACGCCGAAGCGATCCTGCACCCAGCCGTAGCGGTTGCTGAAGTCATAGTCGCCCACCGGCATCAGCCAGTGGCCGCCCTCGCCCAGCACGCGCGCGGCGCGCTCGAACTGCTCGGCGCCGGAGCACTCGACGAACAGCGAGATCGACGGGCTGAAGGTGAAATCGTGCACGTCCAGGCTGTCAAAGCACAGGTAGTGGGTGCCACCGAGCAGGAAGATGGCCTGTCGGACCTGCCCGGGCACGCCGGCACCGGCGCCGTCCGGATGGCGCTGCATTGCCAGCAGGCGGAAATCGGCGAAGGCCTCGGCGTACAGGGCCAGGGCGGCCTCGGCCTGGCCGGTAAACATCAGGAAGGGGCGACTGCGCAGCATGCGGTACTCCCGGTCGACGGGCCGATGACGGCCCACACGATCAGGATGGCACGGCGGATGTGCAGCTCCCGTGGTAGTGCCGGCCGCTGGCCGGCAGCTTCAGTCACGCCTCGCGCATGCGCCGCGCGATGGCGCTGCCGGCGGCGATCGTGGCGGTCAGCGCCACCATCGACAGGAACTGCAGGCGGGTGTGCGACTCGCTCAGCAGCAGGCCGAAGATCAGCGCCAGGATCGCCAGCGCGCAGCAGGTCAGCCACGGGAAGCCCGCCATGCGGAACGGCAGCCGGGTACCCAGGCGATCCGCGCGGCGGCGCAACACCAGTTGCGAGACCAGCGACAGCGTCCACACCAGCAGGCAGGTGGAACCGACGATGTTCAGCAGCACCGGCAGCACCCGGTCCGGGAACAGCAGTTCCATCACCGTGGCGGCGAAACCGAACAGCACGCTGGCCAGCACGGCAATCACCGGCACCTGGCGCGGATCGGTCCAGCCCAGCACCGCCGGCGCTTCGCGGCGCTGCGCCAGTGAATACATCATGCGCGAGGCGCCGTAGAGGTTGGCATTGAGTGCCGACAGCAGCGCGATCACCGCGATCAGGGTGATGGCGGTGCCGGCGCCCGGAATACGGGCAATGTCCAGCACGGCGGCGAACGGCGACTTCAACGCTTCGCTGGTCCACGGCACGACGGCGATGATCACGCTCAGCGAGCCGATGTAAAACACCAGGATGCGCCACGCCACGGTGCGGATGGCACGGGCGATGCTGCGCTCCGGATCTTCGGTCTCCGCCGCCGCAACGGCCACGATCTCGGTGCCACCGAAGGCAAAAACGACAACCAGCAGTGCAGCGCCAATACCCGCCAGGCCCTTCGGCGCGAAGCCACCATGCTCGGTGAAGTTGCTCAGGCCCGGCGAGGTCACCTGCGGCAGCCAGCCCATCAGCAGCGCCACGCCGATGGCGATGAAGGCCAGGATCGCCGCCACTTTGAGGATGGCGAACCAGAATTCGAACTCGCCGAAGTTCTTCACCCCGAGCAGGTTGATCGCGGTGAAGAACAGCATGAAGGCCAGCGCCGCCATCGGTACAGGTACTGCTGGCCAGACGGTGGCCAGCAGCCCGGCCGCTCCCACCGCCTCGGCGGCGATCACGATCACCAGCTGCACCCACCACAACCAGCCGACGGTGGCACCGGCGGTGGCGCCCATGGCATCGGCGGCATAGACCGAGAACGCGCCACTGGTCGGTTTGGCCGCCGCCATTTCGCCCAGAGCGTTCATCACGATGATCACCAGCGCGCCGGCGACCAGATACGACACCAGGACCGCCGGACCGGCCGCCTGCACACCCACGCCCGAGCCGAGGAACAGGCCGGCGCCGATGGCGCTGCCCAGGCCCATCATGATCAGCTGGCGGGGCTTGAGCGAATGTCCGAGGCGGGACGGCGAAGCGGTCGGAATCGAGTTGGGCATCGGCAGGGCTGGCGGCGGGCTACAGGGGCGACACCTTACCCTGTCCCATGCCCGCGGGGATAGGCACAGCGCAGCAGGCGGCTCAGGCCAGTGCCGGCTCTCCGACACTGCCACCAATACGGGCGCGGTAGGCACGCGGCGAGAAACCGGTTTCAGCCTTGAACTTGCGGGTAAAGGCGCTCTGGTCGCTGAAACCGCAGGCCTGGCCGATGCTGGCGATGCTCTCGTCACCGTGCAGCAGGTGCATGGCCATCTGGATCCGCAGCCGGGTCAGCACCTGCTGCGGGGTCATCTGGAACACCTTGCGGAAGCTGCGCTCCAGCTTGGACAGCGAGAAGCCGGTGATGTCCAGCAGGGTCTGCATGCGCACGTTCTCGGCGTAGTGCGCGTTGAGGTGGGCCAGCGCCAGCCGCAGCTGCTCGTACTGAGTACCCAGGCTGTCCTTCTGGCCAAGGTCGCGGGAAATGCCGATCAGGCCCTCGATGGCCCCATCGACCACCAGCGGACGCTTGCAGGTCAGGCACCAGCCCGGTTCGCGGTTGGCGAACAGGTGCAGCTCCATCAGGTTCTCGATCACCTCACCGGCCAGCACGCGGGCGTCCTGGTCCACGTAGTCGGCGCTCAGCCCGGTCGGGTAGATCTCCGCCGCGGTACGCCCGATCACGTCCTTGCGGGCGCGCAGGCCCAGCCGCCGCAGCATGGTCTGGTTGACGTGGGTGTAACGCCCCTGAAGGTCCTTGATGAAGAACAGCACATCCGGGATGGCGTCGAACAGGGCTTCGATGTCGGCGGGCTCGACTCGCATGGAACAAGCATACCCGAGCCTGCTTTTGCCTGTACGTTCACCTTTGCCGGACCTCGGTTTAACGGGCCCGGTTCCAGTGTCGTGGTTCTCTTTGAGCATCCGGAGCCAACGTCAATGGCCGCCAGCAAGCCGACCGGCAAGCGCGCAACCACCCACGCCGAGAACCACCACCGCGGCAACGGCGATGAACTGCACCAGCAGGCCGGGGGCAGTCATCCGGCGATGACCACCGATCAGGGCATCCCGGTGGCAGACAACCAGAACTCCCTGCGCCAGGGACCTCGGGGGCCTACGCTGCTGGAGGACTTCATCCTGCGCGAGAAGATCACCCACTTCGACCATGAGCGCATTCCCGAGCGCATCGTGCACGCCCGCGGCAGCGCTGCGCATGGCTACTTCGAGTTGACCCGATCACTGAAGGCGCATACCCGCGCGCGCATCCTGACCGAGGTTGGCGTGAAGACACCCGTGTTCACCCGCTTCTCGACCGTGGCCGGTGGCGCAGGTTCGGTGGACACCCCGCGCGACGTGCGCGGCTTCGCGGTGAAGTTCTATACCAGGGAGGGCAACTGGGACCTGGTCGGCAACAACATCCCGGTGTTCTTCATCCAGGACGCCATGAAATTCCCGGACCTGGTGCACGCGGTGAAGATGGAACCGGACCGTGCCTTCCCGCAGGCCGCGTCGGCCCATGACACATTCTGGGACTTCATTTCGCTGATGCCCGAATCGATGCACATGATCATGTGGGCGATGAGCGACCGCGCCATACCGCGTTCGCTGCGGATGATCGAAGGCTTCGGTGTGCACAGCTTCCGCCTGCTGAACGAGGCCGGCGAGTCAACGTTCGTCAAGTTCCACTGGCGGCCCAAGCTGGGCATCCAGTCAACGGTCTGGGACGAAGCGCTGAAGCTGCAGTCGGCCGACAATGACTTCCATCGCCGCGACCTGTTCGAGGCCATCCAGCGCGGCGACTTCCCGGAATGGGAACTGGCGGTGCAGTTGTTCACCGAAGAAGACGCCGACGCATTCCCGTTCGACCACCTGGACCCGACCAAGATCATTCCCGAATCGCTGGTACCGTTGCAGGTCATCGGGCGCATGGTGCTGGACCGCTGGCCGGACAACTTCTTCGCCGAGACCGAGCAGGTGGCTTTCTGCCCGGCCAACGTGCCGCCGGGCATCGACTTCAGCAACGACCCGCTGCTGCAGGGGCGCCTGTTCTCCTACCTGGACACCCAGCTGCTGCGCCTGGGCGGCCCGAACTTCCACCAGATCCCGGTGAATGCGCCCAAGTGCCCGTTTGCCAATCATCAGCGCGACGGCCACATGCAGATGCAGGTTCCCAAGGGCCGGGTGGCCTACGATCCCAGTTCGCTGCAGGAGGACACCCCGCGCGAGACGCCTGCCGGATTCCGCAGCCATGCCAGCGCCGACGATGGCCGCAAGGGTCGCACCCGCGCGGAGAGTTTCGCCGACCACTACAGCCAGGCCCGAATGTTCTTCCGCAGCCTCGAAAAGCCGGAGCAGGCCCACCTGGCATCGGCGCTGGTGTTCGAGTTGTCCAAGGTGGAAACGCTGAAGGTGCGGGTACGCACCGTCAGTCACCTGCGCAACATCGATGACTCACTGGCGCAGCGCGTGGCCGATGGTCTGGCGTTGCCTGCACTGCCCGACCCGGCGCCGACCGCTACTCCAGTGCGGGACATGCCCCCCGCCCCCGAGGTGCGCGTGATTGGGCGCAACAAGCCTACCCTGCAGGGTCGCTGCATCGGCATCCTGTTCGATGAGGGTTCTGATGCCCGGATCATTGCCAGCCTGAGCAAGGCAGCCAGGAAAGCAGGTGCGGATGTGAAGCTGGTCGCCCCCAGAGTGGGTGGCGCCACGCTCAGCGATGGCGCGCTGCAGGCGGCGGATGGGCAACTGGCGGGCACCCCGTCGGCCGTGTTCGATGCAGTAGCCGTGGTGCTCAGCCCGGAAGCGGCGAAGGCCTTGTCGAAAGAGAGTGCAGCCATCGAATTCGTCAGCCAGGCGTGGGCGCACCTGAAGGCCATCGCCAGCGATGCGGGCGGCCAGACGCTGCTGAAGGCGGCAAGGGTCGGCAACGACGCCGGCATCGTCGAAGCGGAAGACGCCAAGGCATTCCTGGCGGCGGCCGCCACCCGCCAGTGGGCGCGCGAACCCAAGCTGCGCCTGCTGGCCTGACTACAACAACAGGAGAACTGTCATGCCCCGTGGTGACAAATCCGCATACTCCGATAAACAGAAGCGCCAGGCCGAGCACATCGAGGAAAGCGAGCGCGAGCGCGGTGCCAGCGAAGGCACGGCCGAGCGCATTGCCTGGGCGACCGTGAACAAGCAGGATGGTGGTGGCAAGCGTAGCGGCAGCGCGCGCAAGGGTACGAAGAAGGCGACCAGCAAGAAGGCTGCCAAGAAGGCGCCTGCCAGGAAGTCGGGCACAAAGAAGGCCACGACCAAGACGACGGCGGCGAAGAAGGCACCTGCGAAGAAGACGACAGCCAGGAAGGCGGCGGCAAAGAAGGCACCGGCTCGCAAGACAGCCACAAAGAAAACCGCAAAGAAGACAGCGGCCAAGAAGGCCGGTACAGCCGCCTCGCGCAGTGCTGCAGCGAAGAAGGCGGCGAAGACACGTGCGGCGAAGAAGACCGTGCGCAAGGTGGCGGCGAAGAAGGCCGCGCGTACCCGCGCGCGCGGCTGAGTCCTTCGATCAGGGCGACAGCGTCCTCATCCACGCGGCAACTTCGGCTGCGGCTGCGTCAGCGCGTGCCTGCAGCAGCAGATGCGGCCCTTCCAGCGAAACATGCCGGGCATCCGGCAAAAGGGCCTGCAGTTCTGCCACGCTGGGCGGCCACAGCAGGCGGTCATGGCACGCGTGCAGGCACAGCGTCGGCACGTCGATTGCCGGCAGCAATGCGCGTACGTCGACGCGCAGGGTCGCTGCGGCGCGTTGCCGCAGTGTGGCCGCCGGAATCCGGGCCAGCGCATCGCGCAGCATCGACAGGTGCTCGCGGGTGCGCCACCGCCCCAGCAGAAGGCGCGCCAGCAACGCCACGGGAGGCAGAGGCCAGGCCGACGTCAGCAGGGCTGCGCTGGCTGCCGGCAATGGCACCGGCCGACACGCAAAGGTCGCGGCAAGCACCAGTCCGCGCAGCCCAGCGGGCTGTCGCGTGGCCAGTTCAACCGCCAACGGGCCCGAGAAGGACTCGGCAAGCAGGATGAAGGGATGGCCGGGTAGCTGCGACCACAGCCGTTGGGCCAGCGTGGCGTGATCCTGCCCTCCCTGCGCAGGCAGCGTAATCGCCTGCGTCGTCAGCCCATGAGCCTGGAGTGCTGACAGAAACGGGATCGACAGCCTGCCGGAGCCATCCAGCCCGGGCAGCATCAGCACGTGCTGCGGCGTGGGTGATGCTGAATCACAGCCCGGCTTTTCCTCGCTCCCGATTCCCATGTCACCTCCTTTGCTGGCAAGCATCGCCCACATCGGCAGGCAGCGGAACCTCCGCTCCGGCTCTCCTGCTGCTTTGCCGGTCAAGGTTGAGCGATACTCCCCGCTCTGCCGCGGGACGCGGCTGCCAAGGAGAGCCTCTGATGCGATGGACCTACGCGCTGGCCATGATGGCCATGATGGCCATGATGCTGCCACTGAACAGTTCCGCCAACGATGGCTGGATAAACGGGGCAGGCAAGGCGATGCCGGAGACCGATGCCATGAAATCCAGCGGTGGCTTTGCGGCATCGCTGCTGGTCACCTCCGATGCCGACTGGCAGGCCAAGTGGGAAACCCCACCAGAGACCACTCCCGGTTTTACCCAGGCCGACGAAGTCCACCCGGGCGGTGAATTGTTCCTGCTGACATTCCTGTCCAACCCGCAACTGGATGAGAACCGCGTACCCAAGGTGCACTGCGATCTGCGCATGCTGCGCCCGGACGGCAGTACCAGCATCGACGAACGCGATGTTCCCTGTTGCACCGCTGCCCTGCCCGGCCCGCCAACCCTGTTGTACATGACCAACCTGCACCTGAAGTTCGTGGCCGAGGCCAGTGATCCGAAAGGCACGTGGACTGCGCAGGTGGTGGTCAGGGATCTGCTGCGGAATGTGAGCCTGCCTCTGCAGGCTCACTTCGACGTCCGTTGAACGGAGGCGTGCGGATGAAGATGCGGCGATTACTGAGCTGGACCGGTCTTGCGCTTTGCGTGGTCTACCTGCTGTTGACCGCATGGCTGGTTCACGGCGCGCAGTCGGATGCGGACCCGAAGGGGGCCTATATCCTGATGTCGCTCCCCATCACCCTGCAGTCTGCTGCACTCGATGCCATCGGCGCAGGCAGCCTGCTGTACGGCAAACCCTGGTCGACCGCGTATGCAGTACTGGTTCCGCCAACACTGCTGTTGCTGTACGCAGCCGGCTGGCTGATCGAACGCGCCGCGGGCGGCCGCTAGCCAGCGGCACCGACCGGTTGCGTACATGCGGTGCCCTGCATGCGGGGCATCGCATGCAGGGCGTCATCCAACATCCAATCGCAGGTTGCTTACGCCGCCTGCGCAGGCACGATGGGCATGCGCGCGCCCTGCTCCACCTTGAACACCGCCACCGACGTGGTCAGCGCATGCGCCTGTTCCTCCAGCGCGCGGCTGGCGGCAGTGGCTTCTTCCACCAGCGCAGCGTTCTGCTGGGTCACCTGGTCCATCTGCACCACCACCTGGTTGACCTGCTCGATACCGGCGGCCTGTTCCTTGCTGGCCGCTGCGATGTCGCTCATCAGCTGCGTGGTGCGCGAACTGGCCTGGGCCACGCGGGCGATCGCGGCTTCCGATTCAACGGTCACCGCCAGGCCACTCTTCACCTTGGCAGCGGCGTCTTCGATCAGCTCCTTGATCTCCTTGGCGGCGACACCGGCACGCTGTGCGAGCGTGCGTACCTCGCTGGCGACCACGGCAAAACCACGGCCCTGCTCACCTGCACGCGCGGCTTCAACCGCAGCGTTCAGCGCCAGGATGTTGGTCTGGAACGCGATGCCGTCGATCACGGTGGAGATTTCCGAGATGCGTGCCGAGGACTGATCGATCTCACCCATCACCGACGCCATCTGCGCCATCGCCTGCTCGGTTTCGCGTACGGCGGCACCGGCGGCGTGCGCTTCACTGTCGGCCTGACGAGCGAGCTCGGCATTCTGGCGCACAGTCGAGGTCAGTTCCTCCATCGATGCGGCGGCTTCTTCCAGGTTGGCGGCCTGCTGCTCGGTGCGGCGCGACAGGTCGTTGTTGCCGGCGGCCAGTTCCTGCGCCGCGTTGTTGATGCTGTCGGCGGCCACCTGGATGCCACGCACGATGCCGGTCAGCTGCGCGGTGGTGGTGTTGGCGTCGTCACGCATGCGGGCGAATACACCGTCGTACTCGCCGTCCATGCGTGCAGTCAGGTCGCCGTGCGAGATCGCGCGTAGCACGTCGGAAACGTCGGCGATGCTGGCCTGCGAACTGGCCATCATGCCGTTGAGGTGCTCGACCATCGCCTTGAACTGGAACTGGAACGCAGCGGCATCGCCACGCATGCTGAAATCACCGGCGCGCGCGGCCCGGGCCAGTTCATCGATCTGCGCGTTGATCGCCATCAGGCTCTGCTTCACTGCGGCCAGGGTGCGGGTCAGCGTGCCCTTCTCGCCCGGGTAGTCCGGCAGGTCGCGGCTGAGGTCACCGATGGCGTAACGCTGCATCACTTCGGCCATCAACAGTTCCACCTGCACGTGCGATTCGACCAGGCTGTTGGTGGCCTGCACCATGCGGCCGAAATCACCGGGGAAGGCGCTGGCGTCCATGCGGTAACGGATCGCACCGGCCTCGTGCTGTTCGGCCATCTGCAGCTGCGCGCCGATCGCTGCCTGCACGCTCTGGCGCACGCTGGCCATCGCCTCGCCCAACTGGGTCAGTTCGTCACGGCCGCCGAGGCGGAACTCCTGATCCAGCTGGCCCTTGGACAGGCGCTCGGCCAGGTTCACCGCGCGGGCCAGCGGGCCGGTCAGGCTGCGCCCGATCATCACCGAGGCGGCGATGCCGACCAGCAGTGCAACGCCGCCCAGCACCAGCAACTGCAGCAGGCTGCGCTCGCCCAGGCGGATTGCCTCGGCGGCCGCCTCACGGCTTTCCTTCTCCTCGAAGTCCACGCCATCGGACAGCGCCTTGTTCCAGCCGTTGGCGGCTTCCTGCACCGGGCCCAGGGTCAGCGCCACGGCGCCCGGGTAGTCGCCCTGCTCCATCAGTTCGCTGGTCTGCTTGTTGAGCGGACGCGCGATGGCACGCTTGGCGGCGATGGTTTCGGCAATGGCCTTGCCCTCGGCGTCGCTGGGCAGCGCCTGGTAGGCCGTCCAACTGGCCTCATAGCGCTTGACCAGATCGGCGATGCGCTGCTCATCATGGCCACGGTCATCGCCCTGGCGGATCAGCATCTCGCGGCGAACGACCATCATCTGGTTGTTGGCATCGAGCATCTGCGAGAGCAGGCGCACCTTGGCCACGCTGACATCGACCACCTGCTGCATCGCGCGCTTCTGCACGACACTGGCGGTGGCGCCGGTGGCCACCACGGCCGCAACCAACAGCAGCAACAGGCCAAAGCCCAGCCCAAGACGCCAGGCAACCCTGACATTCCTCAAGTAGTTCATCGGTACATCCAAAACGGGGGGATGTGGCGTTATCGGCGGCCCGCCAGGCAATCTTGATCGCCAACCGCCAATGGCGTGGGGCACCATTCACCTTGGTGAGCCCTTGGCCGGCGGCACCCGCGCGGGGACGGTGGCGCAACGACCCGACTGCTCATGCAGACGTCAGATCTCTTTCACGGCGGCTCGGCGCGGCCTGCAGGCAAGGTGGTGGCGTCATCTGCTGGAGTTCCCAATGCCATTACCCGTGTACCGATCCACCCTGCTCGCTCTCTCGCTGCTGGCATCGCCGGCGTTCGCGCAGGCACCGCCGCCTGGACTGCCCGCCCCCATTGCCGAGAAGGCCGGACCGGACACCGCAGCACGTTCCGCCCTGCATGCCCAGGTGCTGCTGGATCGCGCGAATTTCTCGCCCGGCCAGATCGACGGTGAAGTGGGCAGCAACCAGCGGCGCGCGGTGTCGGGTTTCCAGGCGGCGCACGGCCTGACCGTCACCGGTGAACTGGACGACGCGACCTGGCAGGCCCTGCAGGCTGATAGGGTCACCCCCCTGGCCAGCTACACGCTGACCAGCGAGGATGTCGCCGGGCCGTTCCAGGCGATGCCGAAGGGCCCCGCCGCACAGGCCAAACTGAAATCGCTGGGCTTCAACAACGTCGAAGAGTCGCTGGGCGAACGCTTCCACGCATCCCCTGAGCTGTTGAAGCTGCTCAATCCGGGCGTGGATCTGAGCAAGGCGGGCAACCGCATCCAGGTGCCCAATGTCGCACCATCGCCGCTACCGAAGGCGGCCAAGGTGGTCGTCGACAAGTCCGATTCCAGCCTGCAGCTGCTGGATGCGCAGGGCAAGGTGATCGCTCAGGTGCCGGTTTCCTCCGGCAGCCAGCATGATCCGCTGCCGATTGGCGAATGGAAGATCCTGGGCGTGTATCGCGACCCGCCGTTCCACTACAACCCCAAGCTGTTCTGGGATGCGCGCAAGGGCGAAAAGAAGGCGACACTGCCGCCGGGCCCGAACAATCCAGTCGGCCGGGTCTGGATCGACCTGTCCAAGCCACACTACGGCCTGCATGGCACGCCCGAGCCCGGCCATGTCGGCAAGACCGAGTCGCATGGCTGCGTGCGCATGACCAACTGGGATGCGCTGCGTGTGGCCGATGCGGTGGATACCTCGGTACCCGTGGTGATGCAGGAGTGAGCCGATGCGTCTTTCGCAGCTGATCGTAGTGGGCGTTCTGCTGGGGCTGAGTGCAGGCTGGTGGCTGCACCGCGATGCAGGCGAGCCGGTAGCCGCCTCGCTGCCGGAAGCACAACCGGCAGCCGCTGTGGCGCCGGCCAAGGGATCGGTAGCGCCGCTCGACACGGCCCCTGCCCCCGCCGCCACCGTACCGTCAGCCGCGCGGACTGCGGATGCGCCGTCGGGTCTGCTGCTGCCGGTACAGGGCGTCCTGGCCTCCCAGCTGCGCGACACGTTCACCGATGCGCGCAGCGAAGGCCGCGTGCACGATGCCATCGACATCATGGCCGATGCCGGTACGCCGGTGCTGGCAGTGGCCGATGGCACGGTGGAAAAACTGTTCGACAGCGAGCGCGGTGGCCTGACGATCTACCAGTTCGAGCCCAGCGGACGCTGGTGCTACTACTACGCGCACCTGCAGCGCTATGCCGATGGCCTGACCGAAAAGCAGGTGATCAGGCGCGGGGAGGTGATCGGTTATGTGGGCAGTACCGGCAACGCCAGCGCTGAGGCCCCGCACCTGCATTTCGAGGTGCACGTGCTGGGACCGGAGAAACAGTGGTGGAAGGGCGAATCGATCAATCCGTACCCACTGCTGAATCCGCCTGCTTCGAAGCCCGGTGCTGCCAGCGCCGCAAAGTGAACGTGAACACCGCCAAGGCAGCTCCTGGAATCAGCAGGAGCAGTGCCGCCACTTTCCAGAAGAAGAACGGCCACAACCAGACATAATCCAGGTCAGTCAGCTTCAACAGGTCCAGTGGCGGCTGCAGCTCGACGGTGGCCGCGCGATCGGCCAGCGCCGGGTCCACCTCCAGCACGGTTACCCGCACCCATGAGCGGCCGCGTGGCAATGCGTCGCCACGGCCATAGCCGAAGTAGGACGCTATGAGGCCGCTGGACTCAACCGAAGCCAGCCCACGATTGATACCCTGCCCGGCCACTCCCGAACGCTCCCCTGCGCGGAAGTCTCCATGATCGGTCGGAGTTTCGATGCGCAGCAGCACCTCGGGGTCAGCGTCCGTACCGTCCGCGGCATAGCGCAGGCGCAGCCGCAGTTGATCATCGATGAGGCGGTAGACGGTGATCTGGGCGGTTGCGCCAGGGCTCAGCACCAACGGCACCGTCTGCGTGCGCGAAGCCAGGGTATTGGCGGCCGCGCCCAGCACCAGTACCAGGCAGGCGATGCCCCACAGGCTCCACAACACCCACAGGGTGATCCGCACGACCGTTTCGCCCTTCACGCTGACATCCTGGTCATCGCTTTGCTTCCTCGCCGACCCCGCTGACACAGTAACGAAAAAGCCCCGCTTGCGCGGGGCTTTTCCTGTCACCTACGCCGGGCAGCGCCCGGCGTTACCTCAGGCAAACGGATCCTGCAGAACCATGGTGTGGTCGCGGTCCGGGCCGGTGGAGACGATGCTGATCGGGCAGCCGGCCAGCTCTTCCAGCGAACGCAGGTAGGCGCGCGCAGCCGGCGGCAGGTCGTCCCAGTTGGTGATGCCGTGGGTGTTCTCGCTCCAGCCCGGGAACTCCAGGTACACCGGCGTGCACTCTTCCCAGCCCTGCGCGTCCAGCGGCGCGTACTCGGTGCGCTTGCCGTTGTATTCGTAGGCGATGCAGACCTTCAGCTTTTCCATGCCGTCCAGCACGTCCAGCTTGGTGATGCACAGGCCGCTGATGCCGTTGATGGCCACGGCACGCTTCAGCGCGACGATGTCCATCCAGCCGCAACGACGCGGACGGCCGGTCGACGCACCGTACTCGGCGCCGCGGTCACGGATGCCCTGGCCGACTTCGTCGTCCAGCTCGGTCGGGAATGGGCCACCGCCGACGCGGGTGGCGTAGGCCTTGGCGATGCCCAGCACGTAGTCGATCGAATCGGCGCCGACGCCAGAACCGGCCAGCGCGCCACCGACGGTGGTGTTGGAGCTGGTGACGTACGGGTAGGTGCCGTGGTCGATGTCCAGCAGCGCGCCCTGCGCGCCTTCGAACAGCACGCGCTTACCCTGCTTGCGCAGGTCGTGCAGGATGCCGGCCACGTCGGACTTCATCGGCTGCACGTATTCGCCGAAGGCCAGCGCTTCGTCGAAGGTCTTCTGGAAGTCGACCGCATCGGTGTTCAGATACTTGGTCAGCACGAAGTTGTGGTAATCCAGCGCGGTGCGCAGCAGTTCTTCCAGCTGCTTCGGGTAATGCAGGTCGGCGATGCGGATGCCGCGACGCGCCACCTTGTCTTCGTAGGCCGGGCCGATGCCACGACCGGTGGTGCCGATCGCCTTGCCACCGGCAGCGCGCTCGCGCGCCTGGTCCAGGGCGATGTGGTACGGCATGATCAGCGGCGCGGCCGGGGAGATCTTCAGGCGCGAACGCACTTCCACGCCGGAGGCTTCCAGCTCGGCGATTTCCTTCTGCAGCGCGGCCGGCGAGATCACCACGCCGTTGCCGATCAGGCACAGCGCGTCGTCACGCAGGATGCCCGACGGGATCAGGTGCAGGACGGTCTTCTTGCCATTGATGACCAGGGTGTGGCCGGCGTTGTGGCCGCCCTGGAAGCGCACGACGGCGCCGATTTCCTCAGTGAGCAGATCGACGATCTTGCCCTTGCCTTCATCGCCCCACTGGGCACCCAACACTACGACAGACTGACCCATGACGGGCTCCTCGATTTGTTGCGGCCATCGGGGCCGCGGACGGGTAAACCGTGGCGGGGCTGGCCAGCACCTGCAAGGCGGCTCCAAACGGGGAGCGGCCGGCGATGGAAGGCCCAGACACGGAAAAAGCCGAACGGGGAGGCCCGTCCGGCTTTTGTGCATTATCCGGGTTTCCGGGGTCGGGTGCCACCTTTCCGACGGGTGGCTTTACCGGCCGGTCAGCCGCCCCGCCCGGTCGTGCCGGCCGCTCAGGCCCCGCCCGGTAGTGCCGGCCGCTGGCCGGCAATCCCGGGTTGCCGGCCAGCGGCCGGCACTACCCTTTCAATGCCGCACCCACCACAGCAGGCTCAGGCCGGCCAGCAGCACCAGCCCACCGAAGCTGCGCAGGGCCGGGCTGGGCAGGTCCAGCAGGCGTTCGGCCATGCGCTTCCAGGCGAACGGGGCGACGAACAGGAACAGGCCTTCCAGCACCGCGACCAGGCAGACAGCGGCAAACAGATCTTTCATGGGGGACTCCGGAAAAAGCACGGGGCCCGGCATATGGCCGGGCCCCGTGGGGTACTGCCCTGCGACCTCAGCGGTCGTTCTTCAGGTACTGCAGGAACGGGTCGTTCTTGTCGAGCACGATCACACCGTTGCCGTCGGTCATGGAGCCACGGTAGGCCTCCAGGCTGCGGTAGAACGCATAGAACGACGGATCGGCCGAGCCGGCCTTGCCGTAGATGCGGGCCGCCTCGGCATCGCCTTCACCGCGCAGGCGCTGGGCATCACGCTCGGCCTCGGCGATCAGCACGGTGCTGTCACGGTCGGCCTGGGCGCGGATGGTCAGCGACTGCTCCTCGCCCTCCGCGCGCAGCTTTGCGGCTTCCTGCTTGCGCTGGGCTCGCATGCGCTCGTACACATCGTTGATCACCTGGCTGTCGGTCGGCAGGTCCACCTGCTTGATGCGCAGGTCGATCATCTGCATGCCCAGGCCGGCCACCGCTTCGTTGATCCCCTTCAGCTGCTCGGCGATCAGCTCGCTGCGGTCGCCGGAGACCAGCTGCTGCAGGGTGCGCGAGTTGATCTGGTTGCGCAGCGAGTCGGTGATGATCGGTGCCAGGCGGGCGTTGGCGATGCGCGGATCGCCGCCGGTGGCACGGAAGTAGTCACCCACGTTGGAAATGTAGCCGATGGCGAAGAAGTCGACGCTGACGTCCTTCTGCTCGGCGGTGAAGTAGCGCGCCGGCGCGGTGTCGAGCACCTGGAAGCGGCGGTCGAAGACCTTCACCGTTTCCACCACCGGCACCTTGAAGTGCAGGCCCGGCTTGATGTCCGAACGCACCACCTTGCCCAGGTTCAGCACCATGGCGGTCTGGTCCTCACGGACCACGTACACCGAGCCGAGCAGGCCCAGCACCACCGCCACGATCACGGCGATCCAGATAGGACTCTTCATCGGCTGCCCTCCTCACGGCCGCTCGGTCGCCCGGTCGGGCGGCCCACCGGCCGGCCCGGATCACGGGAAGCTTCCGTCGCTGCACCCGGCAGCGACGGCATCACCACGTCCGGGTTGGCCACTGCGGCCGGAGCCGACGTGCTCGGACGGGTATCGCCGGTCATCGGCACGTAGATCAGCTGGCGGCCATCGCCACCGATCACCTTGCGGTTCTCGCTCAGCACCTGCTGCACGGTCTCCAGCCACAGGCGCTTGCGGGTCACTTCCGGAGCGTCCTTGTACTGGGCCTGCAACAGGCTGAAGCGCTGCGCGTCACCCTCGGCCTTGGACACCACGGCCTGCTTGTAGCCTTCGGCGGTGGTACGGGCGCGCGAGGCCTGGCCCCGGGCTTCCGGCACGACCTTGGCGGCGTAGGCCTGGGCTTCGTTGATCAGGCGTTCCTTGACCTGCTGGGCACCGTTGACCTCGTCGAAAGCCGGCTTCACTTCTTCCGGCGGACGGGCATCCTGCAGGGTCAGGCCAGTCACGGTCAGGCCGGTCTTGAACGCCTTCAGCAGCGCCTGCAGGCGCTCCTCGGCGGCCACGGCCAGCGGGCCACGGTTGTTCAGCACGGCGTTGAGATCGGCGCGGCCGACTTCCTCGCGTACGGCGCTCTGCGCCGACTGCTCCAGCACCTGGTTGGCATCGACGGTGCCGAACAGGTACTGCTGCGGGTCATCGATGCGGTACTGGACGTTCAGCGAGACGTTGACGATGTTCTCGTCGCGGGTCAGCACCGGCACCTGGATCGAGAAGGTCTTGATCTCGGTGGCGTTGACCTTGGTGACCGATTCGATCGGCCACGGCAGCTTGAAGTTCGGGCCGGGCTGCAGGATGCGCGAGAACTGGCCGAAGCGCAGCACCACGCCACGCTGCTGTTCGCCGATCAGCTGGAAGCTGGAGAACAGCACCAGCAGCACCACGGCTGCCACCACCCAACGCACGATGCCGCCGTCGAACAGGTCCTTCAGCGGCCCGGGCAAACCGCCCCAGCCACCACCATTGCCACCGCCGCGTGACCCGAACGGCCCGCGTCGATTGTCCTCGGGGCCTTGTCCGCCCTTGTTGCCGCCGGGTGTATTCCAGGCCATGCACGCTCCATCAAGATTTGGGCTGCGGCGCGGGCCCTTCCCGCACCGCCAGCCGTGAAACCATCACCGATCATACAAGATGGGGCGGATCGGCAGGATCGAAAGGGGGGCAACGGGGTAAGGTGGCGTTTTCCTCGAAGTCAGGCAACGCCGATGGCCCCCACCACCCCGTTCACCGCCTTCCGCATCGAAAACGACGACGCCGGCTACCGCAGCGGCCTGGTCCGGCTCGGGGTCGACGACCTCAACCCCGGCCAGGTGCTGATCCGCGCCCACTGGTCCTCGGTCAACTACAAGGACGCGCTGGCCGGTACTGGAAAAGGGAAGATCCTGCGCCGCTTCCCGCTGGTGGGCGGCATCGATGTGGCCGGCACCGTGGTCGCCAGCACCGACCCGGACTGGCGTGAAGGCGACGCGGTGCTGGCCACCGGCTGCGGCCTCAGCGAGACCCGCGACGGCGGCTACAGCCAGTACGTGCGGCTGGAATCGCGCGCGGTGATCGCCCAGCCGGCCGGGCTGACCCCACGCGAGGCGATGGTGCTGGGCACCGCCGGCTTCACTGCGGCGCTGGCCCTGCTGCGCATGCAGGACAACCGCCAGACCCCGGAACTCGGCCCGCTGGCGGTCACCGGTGCCAGCGGCGGTGTCGGTGCGCTGGCACTGTCCATCTTCAGCCGTGCCGGCTACAGCGTGCACGCGGTCAGCGGCAAGCCGGACCAGGCAGGATTCCTGCGCAGCATCGGCGCCACCGAGGTACTGCCGCGCGACGCGCTGGCCGACACCGGCGCGCTGCAGTCGGCCCGCTTCGGGGGTGGCCTCGATAATGCCGGAGGTGACATGCTGGCCAGCCTGCTGGCGCAGACCGTGCCCTACGGCAGCGTGGTCAGTGCCGGCCTGGCAGCCAGTCCGACGCTGGACATGACGGTGATGCCGTTCATCCTGCGCGGTGTCTCGCTGCTGGGCGTGTCCTCGGCCAATGCGCCACGCGGACTGCGTGAGGAAGTGTGGTCGCGGCTGGGGAGTGACTGGAAGCCGCAGCACCTGGACCGCATCTGCACCGCCGAAGTCGGCCTCGATGGCCTTCCTGCCGTGTTCGAACGGATGCTGGCGGGCGGTTCGCTGGGTCGCACCGTGGTACGGATCGACTGAACGTCGCAGGCAGGCGACGGACGGCAGACGCGGCCCTCCCGCCGGTAATGGGCCCGCACTACACTGCGGGCATTACATGGGGAACAACATGGCACGCATTCTGATCGTCGACGACTCACCGTCGCAGCTGTTGGGGATACAGCGCATCGTCGAGAAGCTCGGGCACCAGATCCTGACCGCCACCGATGGCGCCGCCGGGGTCGAAACCGCCAAGGCCGAGCTGCCCGACCTGGTCCTGATGGACGTGGTGATGCCCAACCTCAACGGCTTCCAGGCCACCCGTACCCTCGCCCGCGACGAGGCGACCCGGCATATTCC
This sequence comes from Stenotrophomonas sp. YJH_SMC_4, assembly GCF_059371575.1. Taxonomy (NCBI): domain Bacteria; kingdom Pseudomonadati; phylum Pseudomonadota; class Gammaproteobacteria; order Lysobacterales; family Lysobacteraceae; genus Stenotrophomonas; species Stenotrophomonas sp. YJH_SMC_4. The sequence goes on along the minus strand of NZ_JCAFUR010000021.1, from coordinate 26,527 downwards.
GGTGATCCTGGTGACCACCAAGGACCAGGACACCGACCGCATGTGGGGCATGCGCCAGGGCGCCAAGGCCTACATCACCAAGCCGTTCTCGGAGGACGAGCTGTCCGAGGTGCTGGAGCGCGTGTTCGCGGGCCAGGGCTGAGACGCGCGCGGTAGTGCCGGCCGCTGGCCGGCAACCACGCATCACCGTCCAGGGCAATGAAGTTGCCGGCCAGCGGCCGGCAGTACCTTCAAATGGTCTCGCCGAACGCCTTGGCCAGATTGCGGTACGCCTTCTTCTGCGCCTCATCGGTCGCAGCCGGGGCCACGATCTCGATCTCGACGATCTGGTCGCCATCCGGGTTGCCCGGCAGGCCACGCCCGCGCAGGCGCAGCTTGCGGCCGGCATCGGAATCGGCCGGAATCTTCAGTTCCACCGCGCCGCCCAGGGTCGGCACGCTGATGCTGGTGCCCAGCGCGGCCTGCCACGGCGTGAGCGGCAGCGTATAGAGGATGTTGCGGCCATCGACCTCGAACTGCGGGTGGGCGGCGTATTCCACTTCCAGCAGCAGGTTGCCGCCATGGTTGCCCTGCCCTGCCAGGCGGATCACCTGGCCCGGGCGGATGCCCTTGGGCACGCGCACGTCCAGCTGCTTGCCGTTGACGGTGATGCGCAGGCTGTCGCCGCTGTAGGCCGCTTCCAGTGGCACCGACAGCTTGGCGCGGGTATCGCGGTTGGGCGCATGGCCCTGGCTGCTGAAGCCCGGACCGGCCCCCGCGCCCGCTCCACCGCGCTGGCGCGCGAACAGGCTTTCGAAGAAGTCGCTGAAGCCGCCGTTGGGGCCGCCGCCACCGAACACTTCCTCGAAATTGAAACCACCGGCGCCGCCGTAGTTCGGCGGCACATTGAACTCCTCGCCCGGGCGATAGCCCTGCGCGCGCAGCTGGTCGTAGGCCGCGCGCTTTTCCGGATCACGCAGCGCCTCGTAGGCCTCGTTGACCGCCTTGAACTTGTCTTCGGCCCCAGCCTCCTTGCTGACGTCCGGGTGGTACTTGCGTGCCAGCCGGCGGTAGGCGGTCTTGATCTCCGCCTCGCCCGCGCTCGGTTCCACCCCCAGGGTGGCGTAGTAATCCTTGAATTCCATCCAGCTACCTCGATTCGCTTCGGCCGCGCCGGTGGCGCCGCCCCGGGTTCATTCTACGCGCCTGCGAGGCTACGCCGCCCCTCGTGCGGCCCCGGTGAGGCCGACTGATCCTGCGCAATGCGGCTGCCATCCCCGTGCGCCACGCTGTGGCTGGAAGCCCCTGCCACAAAGCCGGAAGATGGGGCCTGCACACCGGGTTTCCAATGTCTTGACGCCCCTGTCCCATCCGGCCCACTAGCCTGCCCCAGCAAGGAGTTCCCATGACCATCCATGTCGGCGACCGCATTCCGGAAGTGACCCTCAAGCGCATCCGCGAGGGCATTGAAACGCTTGATACGCATTCGTTGTTCGATGCGCGCAAGGTGGTGCTGTTCGCCGTGCCCGGTGCGTTCACCCCGACGTGCTCGGCACGTCACCTTCCCGGCTACGTCGAAAAGTTCGAGGCCTTCCGCCAGCGCGGCATCGACGTCTACTGCATGGCCGTCAACGACCCGTTCGTGATGAAGGCCTGGGCCGCCGACCAGAGCGTGCCCGACGGCCTTCTGATGCTGTCCGACGGCAATGCCGAGCTGACCCGCGCCCTGGGTCTGGAGCTTGATGCGAGCGCGTCGGGCATGGGAATCCGCTCGCGTCGTTTTGCCCTGTACGTCGACGACGGCGTAGTTCGAGAGGCCTGGGTTGAACAGCCCGGCCAGTTCGAAGTGTCTTCGGCCGAGTACGTGCTGGAGCATCTCCCCACCTGATTCCCCACCGCAGAAGGAAACGGCCAGCCATGTCCAGCAAGCCAGCCAAAGCCAGCAAGCCCGCCGCGAACGTTCCTGGCATCAGCGCTCGCGCAACCCTGCGCGAGCGCGCCCGCCGCAACCTCGAAGACGGCGCGATCACAGACAGCTACAGCGCTGACCGCGAGGTGGTGATCAAGCTGCTCAACGACGCACTGGCCACCGAGTACGTCTGCGTTCTGCGCTACTACCGGCACTACTTCATGGCCAAGGGCATGCTGGCCGACGCGGTCAAGGCCGAGTTCCTGGAACATGCACAGCAGGAACAGGCGCACGCCGGCAAGCTGGCCGAGCGCATCGTCCAGCTGGGCGGCGAGCCGGATCTCAACCCGGATACGCTGACCGCGCGTTCGCACGCCGAATACAAGGAAGGCAGCGACCTGCGCGACATGGTGCGCGAGAACCTGGTGGCCGAGCGCATCGCCATCGACAGCTATCGCGAGATGATCAACTTCATCGGCGACCGCGATACCACCACCAAGCGCATCCTTGAAGAGATCCTGGCGCAGGAAGAAGAGCACGCCGACGAGTTCGCCGACCTGCTGGATGGGTGGATCGGGGAATAGCGGCCCCGCATACGCCGTGGTAGATGCCCACCCTGGTGGGCGCATGTGTCGCGTGCCAACCAAGGTTGGCACCTACCGCAGGACGTTGAACCTTACCTGTGTCCACGCGCCATCTGCCGCCAGCGCGGTCAAGGTGTGCGCGCCCGGCTCGACGAACTCGCGCTGCATCAGCTGCGCGCCGTGCGTCTGTGCGATCCAGCGTCCATCGAGCAACCAGTCCACCGCCTGCTCGCTGCCCAGCGCGCGCAGCTGCAGACGTACGCCATGTTCCGAATTCGGCGCGCGCGCCAGCGTGGCGCCATCGTTGAGCCCATCGATGTGCAGCGCAACGCTGGCCTCGCGGCCATCATCACGGCAGTCCGGCGACAGCGCCGGCAGCTGCGAGGCTTCGCGCGTGGCCTTGGACAGCCACGGCGACAGCAACGCTGGCCAGCGCGCGATCTCGCGCGCGACTTCTTCGTGCGGCAAGCGGCAATCGGCTGACACGCGCAGACCGGTACGCGCATCGGCAAGGTAGCGCTGCCGACCTGGTTGCCAGCGCCGTGCCTCGCGTTCGGGGAAGGTCGGTGGTGCTGCCCCTTCCAGCAGATAGGCTGGCATCAGCCGCTGGCAGAGCGCAGCAGGCAGGCCTTCGGCACGCTCACCGGTCGGCCAGCAGATGTCTTCCTGGCTGACGCTGGCCGGCATCGGCGCAGCGGCCGAGTCACCGCGCTGGCGCGGCAGGCTGTCCACCACCTCGAACATCAGCGGCAACGCGGTCACCGCGCCGTACTGGCCCGGTAGCGGTGTGCCGTCCGGTCGACCCACCCACACGCCCACGGTGTAGTGGCGGGTGCTGCCGATCGCCCACGCATCGCGGTACCCGTAACTGGTGCCGGTCTTCCACGCCACGCGCGGGCGGCCACCGACATCGAACGTCCCGACGCTATACCCCGGCCGCGGATTCGATTCCAGCATCTCGCGCACGATCCAGCTGGCGCCTGGCGAGGCCAGGCGCCGCTCGATCATCGGTTCTTCATCGGTGTAGCGCACGCGCCCGGCGATGCCGTTGCGGTTGAGCGCTGCGAACGCACCGACCAGATCTTCCAGCCGCGCACCGGTGCCGCCCAGGATCAGTGACAGGTTGGGCGTGCTGCCCGGCGGGAAGCGCAGCTGGATGCCGGAGTGCGACAGGCGCGCAGCAAAGCGCGCCGGACCGACCCGCTGCAACAGGTCCACCGAGGGCACGTTGAGTGACAGCCGCAGCGCGCTGGAGGCGCCGATCGGTCCATTGAAGGCCATGTCGAAGTTGCCGGGGCGGTAGCTGCCGAAACTCTGCGGCGCATCGACCAGCAGGCTTTCCGAATGGATCAGGCCATCGTCCAGCGCCATTGCATACAGGAACGGCTTGAGCGTGGAGCCCGGCGAACGCCAGGCCTGCACCATGTCCACGTGGCCGAGCCGCTGGCGGTCACCGAACGCCAGCGTGCCGACATAGGCACGCGCCTGCAGGGTCTGGTTATCGACCACCAGCAGGGCCGCCGAGGTGCGCTCGGGCAGCGTGGAGAAGTAGCTGGCCACGCGCTCTTCCAGGGTGCGCTGCAGGCCGATGTCGATACTGCTCTGGATGCGTGCCTGGCCCGGATGCGCCGAGTGCAGGCGCTGTGCCAGCAACGCGGCATGCAGCGGCGGCCGCAGCGAGCGTGCGACCACGTTCTCGATGCGCGCATCTTCCACTTCTTCCGCTGTCCACGCGCCCAGCTCGGCCATGCGTGACAGCACCTTGTCGCGCGCCTTCTGCGCCGCTTCCGGATGGCGGTCCGGGCGCAGCCGGCTCGGCGCCTGTGGCAGCACCGCCAGCAACGCCGCCTCGGCATGCGACAGCTGCGCCGCCGGCTTGCCCAGGTAGGCCCAGCTGGCCGCTTCCACGCCCTCGATGGTGCCGCCGTAGGGTGCGCGTTCCAGGTACAGGGCCAGGATCTGCTGCTTGCTCAGGTGCACTTCCAGCTGCACCGCGCGCAGCATCTGCTTGAGCTTGCCCCAGGGCGTGCGCGTATGCGGATCGAGGATGCGTGCGACCTGCATGGTCAGGGTCGAGCCACCGGACACGATGCGACCACCGCGCAGCAGCTGGCCACTGGCACGCAGGATCGCCAGCGGGTTGATGCCCGGATGGCGCCAGAACCAGCGGTCTTCGTAGGTCAGCAGCGCCTGCAGGTACAGCGGCGAGACGCTGTCGGTCGATGCCGGATAACGCCACACGCCCTCGGCATCGGCGAACGCACGCAGCGGCGTGCCATCGGCAGCCACCACCAGGGTGCTGGTATCGCGTTGCTTCGGCAGCGGCGGCGGGAAGGCGAAATCCAGCACCAGCAGCAGTGCCAGCGTGGCGGCCGTACCCCAGCGCAGCCACGGCCACAGCGGCCGCAGCCGGCGGCGCAGGGCCGCCAGCCGGGTCGTCATCGTGTTCGTCATTGCAGCGTGCCGCATTGGAGCTTGCCAGCTGGACGGGCCGCACCGTCGCGGCCCGTCCGCGCGGTCACGGCTGTACCACCGTGATCGTGGTCGGGTTGCTGCGGCCGACGCCGCGCAGCTGCGGCCGGTACATGTCCTCCACCAGCGGCGGCGGCACCGAGTAGGTACCCGGGGTCACCGCGCGCACCAGGTAGAACACGTTGGCCTTGCTGCCACGCGAGAGCTTCAGCGCGGCCACGTAGCGGTCGTCGCGGAATTCCTCGTGCTTGGTATCGGCCGCTTCACCCCGGTCGCTGATGGTGATGCCATCGACCACCACGTCGGCCCACTGCTTGGCATCGCCCAGGTTGAAGTTCTCGATCTCCAGGCCGGCCGGCAGCAGGTCGGTCAGCAGTGCATCGGGCATCGTGGTGTCGGCAGTGACGGTGACGCGCACGATCAGGGCTTCGCCTTCCTTCAGCGGCCGCGGCGACCACGGCTTGCCATCAGTGCCGTAGTAGCTGCGCTCGACGCCCAGCACGCTGTTATCCGGTGCCGGCGCGCTGCGCGGGATACCGGCCACGTCGATGCTGGCGAACATCGGCGGCTGGCCCTGCGGGGTGAAGCGCACGCCGCTGGCGAGTTCATTTGCACTGAAGTTGCGGCCGAACAGCTTGCGTTCGCCGATGGCTTCGGTGTTGCCACCGATCACCAGTTCACCGGCCACCAGCGCCTTCTGGTTGGCGGCCAGTGCCTTGCCAAGGCGGGCAATCGCTACCTGTTCCTGCGTGCTCAGCCACATCCAGCCGGCATTGCGGCGCGCATCCAGGCCACGGCCGAGGTCAACCGCACGTGCATCCCAGGCCGGCTTGGCCAGCTTGTTTTCGTGGGTCAGCGCGATCATCAGCGCGTCATCACGGATCGCACTGCCGTAGTCGCCGAAGTACGACGGGCGTTCGCTGCTGGACTTGGCGAAGGCCGCCGCCAGCGCGGCCTGGCCGCGCTTGGCATCGCCCTGCAACGACAGCGCCACGCCCAGGTGGACCAGCGACAGGCCGCCGACCGCCTTGCTGCGCTCGTTGTCGTACAGCGTGCGCAGGGTACCCAGCGGCGCACGGTTGACCCTGGCCAGCACGTAGCCCGAGTACGCCTGGTTGGCGAACTTCAGCTTCTCGCGGTCGTCCTGGCCATAGAACTGGTTGCCACCGGACAACAGATCCTCGCTGAGGCGGTTGAGTGCCTTCTGCAGCACGTTGTCGGGCACGGCGAAGCCGGCGTCCTTGGCATCGAGCAGGAACTCGGTGATGTACGGGGTCAGCCACGGGTTCACGTAGCCGTCGTCACCCCACATCGAGAAGTTGCCATTGGCCACCTGCATCGACGCCAGGCGGCCAAACGCACCTTCCATGCGCTCGCGGCGGGTCTTGGCATCCAGCCCGTCGGCACCGAGCATCGACGATGTTGCCTGGTCCAGGATCAGCGCGGCGTAGCCCTTGCTGGTGGTCTGCTCGGCACAGCCATACGGGTAGTTCAATGCACCCTGCAGCGCACTGGCGAACGGGATCGGCGGCAGCGGGCTGACCAGCAGGCGGGCATTCACCGACTCGGCCATCAGGCCATCGGTCAGGCTGTTATCGAGGCTGACCGCGGCCAACGGATCAAGCGTGCGCACCTGCGAACGCAGCACCTGCGGCCACGCCGCACGCACCGGCAGGTCGTAACGGCGATCGGCCTTGAAGCCGTTGCCGTCCACCCGCACCCGCACCTTGGCCACGCTGTGGCCCTCGCGTGCCGAAAGCGGGAAGCTCAACGTGGTCTTGGCGTCGGCATTCAACTGCACGCTGCGGCTGCCCTCGCCCAGGTTCAGCGGGCCCTCGCTTTCCACCTTCACGTTGAACTGGCCCGGCTTGCCGGTGAAGTTCTGCACATCCAGGGTCACGGTGCTGCGGTCGCCCGGAGCGAGCACGCGCGGCATGCTGGCTTCGGCGAGGATCGGCGCACGCACCACGGTTTCCACGTCGCGCTTGCCGTACTGGTCATCGCTGTAGACCAGTGCCGACACCCGCAGGGTGCCGTTGAAGTCCGGCACCTTCAGGCGGATGCGGGCGATGCCCTTGGCATCGAGCTGCACCGGGCCAGAGAACAGGTCCACGGTCTGCACGCGCGCGGTCGGGCGCTTGGCCTGCGGCAACGCCTGCAGCGCCATGTCGCCACCGAACTTCAGCTTGCCGGCACCGCCGTCAAAGCTCTCGATCACCCGGCTGTAGATGTCGTAGGCATCAATGCCGAGACGACGCTGGGCGAAAAAGTGCGCACCGGCGTCGGGCACCGGGAAGCGGGTGATGTTGAGGATGCCCACGTCCACCGCCGAGACCGTGACGTGCGCCATTTTGCCGGCCAGCTGCGGTGCGCTGACCGTCACCGGCAGGTCCTGTTCCGGTCGCATCTGCTTGGGCGCTGCCAGGCCGACGGCCACGGTGCGCCCCTTGCGGTCCATCGGTACGTGCACCACGCCCACCGCACGGGCCGGGGTGATCTTGCTCGGCGCACTGCCGCCGCGGAACACCAGCGCGGTGATGTAGACGTCGTGGCGCTCCCAGTCAGCGGTGACCGGAATCTTGAAGGTCGAACCCGGCTTGGCGTCGATGTCCTGCACGTACAGCATGCGGTCGGTCTCGACCATCAGGATGCCCTTGCCGGCGTGCGGCGGGGTCACCGTCACCTCTAGCGTGTCGCCTGCCTTGTAGCCGCTCTTGTCCAGGCCCAGCTTGATCTTGTCAGGGCGCGCGTCCAGGCCGCGGTTGTCATCACCCCAGCTCCAGCCGGCGCGGAACGGGTAACGGCTGGTCAGGCCGGTGGACGGGTCGAACACGTCCACCCGGTACTCGCCCCACTCCACCGGGAAATCGAAGGCGACCGCACTGCTGCCGGCATCGACGGTGCGGGTTTCCTTATTCTCGAAACGGCGGGTGAAATCGTAGTCCCAGCGATTGTCGTTGAAGGTCCAGTGGTAGTCGCGCAGCTCGCGCACCAGGGTGATCTTCAGGCCCTTGGCCGGCTGCGGCGTACCAGCAGCATCCACGCGCATCAATTCGAAGCGCGCGTTGCCGTTGGAATCGGCACCGTCCTCCGGGTTGAACAGCGGGCGTACACCAACCAGGGCGTTGGCCGGCCACATCACCCGCTTCAGGGTACGGGTGACCGTGCGGCCACCGGTTTCATACAGGCTGCCGGACAGCACTACGGCAATCGGCGCCTTGGCCTTGGCTGCCTCTTCCGGCAACGCGACGTCCTCACGCAGCTGGCCGTTGCCCGGCAGCGTGGTATCGATCACGTCCTTGGCCTCGCGCGGCAGCTGCTGGGTCGGGTCACCGAAGAAATAGCCCGGCAGGCCTTCCACCGGCTTCTGCTCGGCGGCCACCGCCATGCGCGCGGTGAAGCGGTTGCCATCGGCCGGCGCCCCGTACAGATAGGCACCATTGGCCTGCAGGCGCAGGTCCTCACCCGGCTTCAGCGTCTTCTGCGCGCTGTCCAGGTCCAGCTTCATGCGCTCGGGCAGGAACTCCTCGATGCGCAGGGTCATGCCCTGGATCGCTTCCTTGCTGGCCGGGTCGGTGCGGAACTCGACCTGCCAGCGCCCGGTCGGCGCCTCGGCGGGAATGACCTGCTCGAAGTTGATGTAGCCCTGGTCACCCGGCTGCAGGCGGGTCTCGCGGAAAGTCTTGCCGTCGGGCTGCTTCAGGCGCAGGAATACCGGCTGCGCCTTGACCGGCTTGCCGTCGTTGTCGCGCAGCAGGGCGGACAGGCGCACGGTCTCGCCCGGGCGGTACAGGTCACGACCGGACCAGGCGTAGACGTCGAACCAGGCATTGTCACGGCCGGCCACGGCGAATTCGCTCAGATCCAGCGCCGGCTGGTTGAACGGCAGGAAGCTGGTGTCCTTGCCGGTGCTGGCGACCAGCACGTGGGTGGCATCCAGGGTGTAGTTCAGCAGCGCATTGCCATTGCCGTCGGTGCTGCCCTTCAGCACCACCTCGCCCTTGGCATCGAGCACGCGCAGGTCGATGCCCTTCAGCGGCGCGCCGTCCTTGAGGCCGGCGGTATGGACGAACAGCTTGTCCTTGTAGGCGCGGGTATGCAGGCCGATGTCGCTGACCGAGAAGAACGCGGTATCGAACTCGCCTTCGTAGTCACCGGTGCGCTTGAGCAGGGCGAAGTACAGGCCCGGCTCCTGCAGTTCCTTGATGTCCTGGGTCGGCAGGTAGGTCAGCACCCGCTCGTTCTTCTTGCCCCCCAGGATGAAGCGGTTGACGTAGACCGGCTCTGCCAGCTTGTTGATCGGGCTGCGCTCGTAGTCGCTGCTCAGCTCCCAGCTGCCACGGCGGCCGCCGCGCTGATACTGGCTGAAGAAGGTCGGCAGGTCCTTCTCGCGCACGCGCAGGAACTCGACATCGACCTCCGGCACGTTCACCGAGACCACCGGCAGGCCGCGGCTGTCCTTGGCCGGCAGCACGCTGCCCTGCGAAGCGAAACCGACCACCGGCTTCAGCTCGCCGCTGAACACCTTCTGCTTCAGCTCCTTGCCCAGCCGGCTGCCATCGGCGGCCAGCAGGTCCGACGAGACCACCAGGCTGAACTCCTTGCCGGCCTCGACGAACGGGTAGCGCAGGGTCAGGCCGTCATCGGACAGCGTCCAGCTGCTGTCGTCGGTGCCGACCTTCTCTTCGAAGCGCACCAGCTTGTCGAAATCCTGGGTACCGACCAGCGGGCGCGAGAACTCCAGCGCCAGCGACAGGCCGTCATTCTTCTGGTCCGGGTAGGCACGCAGCAGGGTGAATTCCTTCACCTGCTCGGCCTTGGTGGTGATGGCTTCACCGCTGGCCTTGGGCAGCTGCCCGCTGTCATTGCGGCAGCCGGCCAGGCCCAGCAACAGGCCTCCTGCCAGTACCACCGCCGCCCATCCCCACCGCTTCCGCCGTGCCGGACCGCTCATGTCGTCACTCCTTGATCGAGGCGGCCATTATAGGCAGGCCGCGTCAAGGTGTTGACGCGATTTCGGCAATTGCCCCAAGTGCGGGTAGTGCCGGCCGCTGGCCGGCAACCGGCATGGCAGGTTGGATGGAATTGCCGGCCAGCGGCCGGCTCTACCGATCGCCCTAGCCCGGCAGGTACAGGTCCACGTAGTCGGTCACCGGCATCGCCGCCAGCGCCACCAGGTCCAGCGATGCCGCCAGGATGCGCTGCTGCTGGGCGGTCGGGAAGCGATGGGCCAGGTGCCGGCGGAACTTGTCCATCAACAGCGGAATGCCTTCCTCGCGACGGCGCGCGTGGCCCAGCGGGTACTCCACCAGTACCTCGGGCAGCTCGGTGCCATCGGTGAAGCGCACGCTCAGGCCGTTGGCGATGCTGCGCTTGTCCGGGTCCAGGTAATCGGCGCTGAGCTGCGGGTCTTCATGGCAGGCCATCTTCGCGCGCAGTGCGTCGATGCGCGGGTCGGCGGCAACGTCGTCCTCGTAATCCTCGGCCGTCAACCGCCCGTGCAGCAGCGCGATGGCGACCATGTACTGCACGCAGTGGTCGCGGTCGGCCGGGTTATGCAGTGGGCCCTGCTTGTCGATGATGCGGATGCAGGCTTCCTGGGTCCGGATCGCGATGTGCGCGATGTCCTCGACCCGCCGCCCCATCGCACGCAACTGCTGGTGCAGCATGACCGCGGCCTCCACTGCGGTCTGGCCGTGGAACTCGGCCGGGTAGCTGATCTTGAACAGCACGTTCTCCATCACATAGCTGCCCAGCGGTCGCCCCAGCGTCAGTGCCTGACCGCGCATGGACACGGCCTCGAAGCCCCAGGTTGGCGCGCTGAGCACGCTGGGATAGCCCATCTCACCACTGGCCGCCATCAAGGCCAGGCGCACGCCACGGCTGGTCGCATCGCCGGCCGCCCAGCTCTTGCGCGAGCCGGTGTTGGGAGCGTGCCGGTAGGTGCGCAGCGCTTGGCCATCGACCCAGGCCAGTGACAGCGCATTGAGCATGCGCTCGCGGTCCAGCCCGAGCAGTTGGGCGACCACGGCCGTGGTCGCCACCTTGACCAGCACCACGTGGTCGAGCCCCACCCGGTTGAAGGAGTTCTGCAGCGCCAGCACGCCCTGGATCTCGTGCGCCTTGATCATCGCCAACAGAACGTCGTGCACGGTCGGCGGCGGACGACGCAGGGCCTGCGTGTTGCGCCCCAACCAATCGCAGACGGCAAGAATGCCGCCCAGATTGTCTGAGGGATGGCCCCACTCGGCAGCCAGCCAGGTGTCGTTGAAATCCAGCCAGCGCACCATTGCGCCGAGATTGAAGGCGGCCTGCACCGGGTCCAGCACGTAGTGCGTGCCCGGCACGCGCGCGCCGTTGACCACGCTGATGCCCGGCACCAGTGGACCGAGCAGCTTGCTGCAGGCCGGGAAGGCCAGCGCTTCCAGGCCGCAGCCCAGCGCATCGAGCAGGCAGTGGTGCGCGGTCTGGAACGCCAGCGGTGAGTCGATGCGTGCGTCGCGCACGTAATCGACGATGTCCACCAGCAGCGCATCCCACGCTGCACGCTCGTTGGATGGGGTGTGGCTGTCGGACATCGTCGATCTCCTCTTCAGAAGCAGGTCAGGCCGCGCCTCCCGGTAATCGCCAACCTAGGTTGGCGCTGGACCGTACCCGGGCGGTGCCAATGCAATGCCAACCACGGTTGGCATCCACCAGAGCATGTGATGCCGGCGCCGTTCGGCTGGTTACTCGGCCGGTACCCGCACCTTGCCTTCCATCAATACGCGGGCGCTGCGGCTCATGATGGCCTTGGTCACTGTCCACTGGCCGTCAACGAGACCTGCCTGCGCACCCACGCGCAACGTGCCCGAGGGATGACCGAACGTCACCGCTTCGCGTTCGCCGCCACCGGCGGCGCGATTGACCAGCGTGCCCGGAATCGCCGCGGCGGTACCGATCGCCACGGCGGCAGTCCCCATCATCGCGTGGTGCAGCTTGCCCATCGACAACGCGCGCGCATGCAGGTCGATCGCCGAGGCCGGGATGGCCTTGCCACTGGACGACACATAGTCCTGAGCCGGTGCAACGAACGCCACCTTCGGCGTGTGCTGGCGCGTCGCCGCGTCCTCCAGGTTCTTGATCAGACCCATGCGCAAGGCGCCGTAGGCGCGGATCTTCTCGAAGCGCTCCAGCGCTCCCTTGTCCTCGTTGATCGCCGGTTGCAGCTCGATACCGGTGTAGCCGAGGTCGGCGGCGTTGAGGAAGATGGTCGGGATGCCGGCGGTGATCATGGTCACCTCGAAGCTGCCCACGCCGGGCACGTCCAATGTATCGACCAGATTGCAGGTCGGGAACATCGCGCCCGCATCACCGTCATCGGACGGATCGATGAATTCCAGCTGGATCTCGGCCGCCGGGAAGGTCACGCCATCCAGCTCGAAATCGCCGGTCTCCTGCACTTCGCCATCGCGCATCGGCACGTGGGCGATGATGGTCTTGCCGATGTTGGCCTGCCAGATGCGTACGGTGCACAGGCCATCGCGCGGCACCCGGGCCGGATCGATCAGCCCATGGGCGATCGCAAACGGACCCACCGCGGTGCTGAGGTTGCCGCAGTTGCCGCTCCAATCGACGAAGGCGGTGTCGATCGAGACCTGGCCGTACAGGTAGTCCACATCGTGGTCCGGCACCGAGGCGGTGGAGATGATCACGCACTTGCTGGTGCTGGAGGTGGCACCGCCCATGCCGTCGGTCTGCTTGCCATACGGATCGGGCGAGCCGATCACGCGCATCAGCAGCGCATCGCGCGCGGCGCCCGGCACCTGAGCGGCTTCGGGCAGGTCCTGCAGGCGGAAGAACACGCCCTTGCTGGTGCCGCCGCGCATGTAGGTGGCGGGAATACGGAGTTGCGGGAGGAAGGTCATGGATGTGTTCCTTGCAAAGAAAGACGGCCCGTTGCCGGGCCGTCGGATGTCTTACGCCACCTTGGCGCCTTCCAGGAAGTCCTGGGCGAAGCGCTGCAGCACGCCGCCGGCCTCGTAGATCGCCACTTCCTCGTCGCTGTCCAGGCGGCAGGTGACCGGCACCACCACGTCCTGGCCGTCACGGCGGTGGATGACCAGGGTCAGCTCGGCACGCGGGGTACGCTCGCCGATCACGTCAAAGGTCTCGGTGCCATCGATCCCCAGGGTCAGCCGGGTGGTGCCCGGCTTGAACTCCAGCGGCAGCACGCCCATGCCGATCAGGTTGGTGCGGTGGATGCGCTCGAAGCCCTCGGCCACGATCGCCTCCACGCCGGCCAGGCGCACCCCCTTGGCGGCCCAGTCACGCGAGCTGCCCTGGCCGTAGTCGGCACCGGCGATGATGATCAGCGGCTGCTTGCGCTGCATGTAGGTCTCGATCGCCTCCCACATGCGCATCACCTTGCCTTCCGGCTCTACGCGCGCGAGCGAACCCTGCTTCACGCTGCCGTCGTCATTGCGCACCATTTCGTTGAACAGCTTCGGATTGGCGAAGGTGGCGCGCTGCGCGGTCAGGTGGTCACCGCGATGCGTGGCGTAGGAATTGAAGTCCTCTTCCGGCAGGCCCATCTTCGCCAGGTATTCGCCGGCGGCACTGGACGCCAGGATCGCGTTGGACGGCGACAGGTGGTCGGTGGTGATGTTGTCCGGCAGCACCGCCAGCGCGCGCATGCCTGCCAGCGTGCGCTCGCCGGCCAGTGCGCCCTCCCAGTACGGAGGACGACGGATGTAGGTGCTCTGCGGGCGCCAGTCGTACAGCGGGCTGACCGCGGTGCCGTGCTCCACGCGCACGTTGAACATCGGGTTGTAGACCTTGCGGAACTGCTCGGGCTTCACCGAGGCCTTCACCACCGCGTCGATCTCGGCATCGCTGGGCCAGATGTCCTTCAGGCGCACTTCGTTGCCGTCGGCATCCACGCCCAGCACGTCCTTCTCGATATCGAAGCGGACGGTGCCGGCGATGGCATAGGCAATCACCAGCGGCGGCGAGGCCAGGAAGGCCTGCTTGGCGTACGGATGGATGCGGCCATCGAAGTTGCGGTTACCCGACAGCACAGCCGTGGAATACAGGTCACGGTCGATGATTTCCTGCTGGATCTTCGGATCCAGCGCACCACTCATGCCATTGCAGGTAGTGCAGGCGAAGGCGACGATGCCGAAGCCGAGCTGTTCCAGGTCGGGCAGCAGACCGGATTCTTCCAGGTACAGCTGGACGGCCTTGGAACCCGGCGCCAGCGACGACTTCACCCACGGCTTGCGCTGCAGGCCGCGCGCGTTGGCGTTGCGCGCCAGCAGTGCGGCGGCGATCACGTTGCGCGGATTGGAGGTGTTGGTGCAGCTGGTGATGGCCGCGATGATCACCGCGCCATCGGGCATCAGGCCCTGCGCCTGCTCGGCCTTGCCCGCTTCCAGCTTGGCCTCGTCGGCGATGCCGCGCTCGGCCAGCTCGGCAGTGGCCACGCGCTTGTGCGGGTTGGACGGGCCAGCCATGTTGCGCACCACGCTGGACAGGTCGAAGTGCAGCACGCGCTCGTACTGCGCGGTCGCCAGATCGTCGGCCCACAGACCGGTGGTGCGTGCGTAGTTTTCCACCAGCGCTACCTGCGACTCCTCGCGCCCGGTCAGGCGCAGGTAATCGGTGGTCTGTGCGTCGATGTAGAACATCGCGGCGGTGGCCCCGTATTCGGGGCACATGTTGGAGATGGTGGCACGGTCACCGATGGTCAGTGCCGCGGCACCCTCGCCGAAGAATTCAAGCCACGCGCCGACCACGCGTTCCTTGCGCAGGAACTCGGTCAGCGCCAGCACCACGTCGGTGGCGGTGATGCCCGGCTGCGGGCGGCCAGTCAGTTCGACACCGACGGTGTCGGGCAGGCGCATCCACGACGCGCGGCCCAGCATCACGTTCTCCGCTTCCAGACCACCCACACCAATGGCGATCACACCCAGCGCATCCACGTGCGGGGTGTGGCTGTCGGTGCCCACGCAGGTGTCCGGGAAGGCCACGCCGTCCTGCACGTAGATCACCGGAGACATCTTCTCCAGGTTGATCTGGTGCATGATGCCGTTGCCCGGCGGAATCACATCCACGTTCTGGAATGCCTGCTTGGTCCAGTCGATGAAGTGGAAACGGTCTTCATTGCGACGATCTTCGATCGCGCGGTTCTTCTCGAACGCCTGCGGATCGAAACCACCGCACTCCACCGCCAGCGAGTGATCGACGATCAGCTGCACCGGCACAACCGGGTTGACCTTGGCCGGGTCGCCACCCTTGTCGGCGATCGCATCACGCAGGCCGGCCAGGTCCACCAGCGCGGTCTGGCCGAGGATGTCGTGGCAGACCACGCGCGCCGGGAACCACGGGAAATCCAGGTCGCGACGGCGCTCGATCAGCTGCTTCAGCGAATCGCCGAGCGTGGCCGGATCGCAGCGACGCACCAGGTTCTCGGCCAGCACGCGCGAGGTGTACGGCAGGGTGGCGTAGGCGCCGGGCTGGATCGCATCGACAGCGGCACGCGCGTCGAAATAATCCAGCGCGCTGCCGGGGAGGTTCTTGCGGTAATCGGTATTCATGGGCTGGCGGAGTACTTGGGGCGGGCCGGGTGCCGGCGGTGCGGCGGCGAAAGCACCCGGCCGGCACGCGGCCGGCCGGATGGGTACGGCAGGTGGATCAGACGCGCTTGTCGATGGCGACGAAGTCGCGGTCTTCCGGACCGATGTAGTTGGCGCTCGGGCGGATGATCTTGCCGTCGATACGCTGCTCGACGATGTGCGCGCTCCAGCCGGCGGTGCGGGCGATCACGAACAGGGGAGTGAACATCGCGGTCGGCACGCCCATCATGTGGTAGCTGACGGCGCTGAACCAGTCCAGGTTCGGGAACATCTTCTTGATGTCCCACATCACCGATTCCAGGCGCTCGGCAATGTTGTACATCTTCATGCTCGACTGCTCTTCGGACAGCTCGCGGGCCACGTCCTTGATCACCTTGTTGCGCGGATCAGAGACGGTGTAGACCGGGTGGCCGAAACCGATCACCACTTCCTTGCGCTCGACGCGGGCCTTGATGTCTTCCTCGGCCTCATCGGGACTGTCGTAGCGCTTCTGCACTTCGAACGCCACTTCGTTGGCGCCGCCGTGCTTCGGACCGCGCAGCGCGCCGATGCCACCGCAGATCGCGCTGTACATGTCGCTGCCGGTGCCGGCGATGACGCGGCAGGTGAATGTCGAGGCGTTGAACTCGTGCTCCGCGTACAGGATCAGCGAGGTGTGCATCGCCTTCACCCACGATTCCTGCGGCTTCTCGCCGTGCAGCAGGTGCAGGAAGTGGCCGCCGATCGAGTCATCGTCGGTTTCCACGTCGATGGCACGGCCGTTGTGGCTCCAGTGGTACCAGTACAGCAGCATCGAACCGAGGCAGGCCATCAGCTTGTCGGCGATGTCACGCGCGCCCGGATGGTTGTGGTCGTCCTTCTCCGGCGCCACGCAGCCGAGCACGGACACGCCGGTACGCATCACGTCCATCGGGTGTGCCGACGGCGGAAGCTCTTCCAGCGCCGCCTTCACCGCAGCAGGAATGCCACGCAGCGACTTCAGTTTGGCCTTGTACGAAACCAGCTCGGCTCGGGTCGGCAGCTTGCCGTGCACCAGCAGGTAGGCGATTTCCTCGAACTCGCTGGTGTTGGCCAGGTCCAGGATGTCGTAGCCACGGTAGTGCAGGTCGTTGCCACTACGGCCCACGCTGCACAGCGCGGTGTTGCCGGCAGCGGTGCCGGACAGGGCGACGGACTTCTTCGGCTTGAAGGTCGGGGTTGCGGTCGTATCGTTCATGTTTCCCTCCGAAAACTTGATGGTGCAGGGTACTGCTTATTTCTTGGCGGCGAACAGTGCATCGAGCTGCTGCTCGAAGGCGTGGTAGCCGATGCGGTCGTAGAGTTCTTCGCGGGTCTGCATGGTCTCCACCACATTGCGCTGGTGGCCATCGCGGCGCACCGCCTGGTAGACGTTCTCGGCGGCCTTGTTGGCGGCGCGGAAGGCCGACAGCGGGAACAGCTGGATCGCAACGCCGGCAGAAGCCAGTTCATCGCGGCTGAACAGCGGGGTGGCGCCGAACTCGGTGATGTTCGCCAGCACCGGCACCTTCACCGCGTCGACGAAGCGGCGATAGGTGTCCAGGTCGTAGGCCGCCTCGGCGAAGATGCCGTCGGCACCGGCCTCGACACAGGCGATGGCGCGCTCGATGGCCTTGTCCACGCCGTCCACCTGGATGGCGTCGGTACGCGCGATCAGGAAGAAGTCCGGATCGGTCTTGGCATCGGCAGCCGCCTTCACGCGGTCGACCATTTCACCCTGCGAGACGATTTCCTTGCCCGGGCGGTGACCGCAGCGCTTGGCGCCGACCTGGTCTTCGATGTGGCAGGCGGCCGCGCCGGCCTTGATCAGCGACTTCACGGTGCGCGCGATGTTGAACGCGCTCGGGCCGAAGCCGGTGTCGATGTCGACCATCAACGGCAGGTCGCAGACATCGGTGATGCGGCGCACGTCCACCAGCACGTCTTCCAGGGTGTTGATGCCCAGGTCCGGCAGGCCCAGCGAGCCCGCGGCAACACCGCCGCCGGACAGGTAAATGGCGCGGAAGCCGGCGCGCTTGGCCAGCAGGGCGTGGTTGGCGTTGATCGCGCCGATCACCTGCAGCGGCGATTCGGCAGCCAGCGCCTCACGGAAGCGGGCACCGGCGGAGAAAGGAGTGGAAGCGGTCATGCGGCAATCCAGGTTGAAGTACGGAAAAGAGAGCGCAAGCACCATGCCAAGCTGCAAGCCGTTGATTTCACGGGAATGATTCCCACGCAACGGTGAAACATATGAAACATTGAAACAGATGTATCATGAAACACCCCATCCAACGCGCGCCGCCATGTACCTGCCCCGCTCGCCCCTGCGCCACGCCGATGCCGACCCCAGTCGGCCGGTGATCTGGACCGTCAGCGTCTCGCGGCTGACCGGTCTTCTCGGCGACGTCATTCCCGAGTTCGATCGCCGCGCGCGTATCGAGCAGATCAACCTCGGCTTCGAGGAAGCGGTGGACGTGATCGGCCAGCGCCTGCGCCGCGAGCACTGCGACGTGGTCATCGCTGGCGGCTCCAACGCGGCCTGGCTGCGCAGCCGGCTGGAGCTGCCGCTGGTGCCGATCCAGGCCAACGGCTTCGACCTGATGGAAGCCTTGGCGCGCGCACGGCGGATCGCCGGCCGTATCGGCCTGGTCACCCACGCCAGCGACGTGCCGGTGTTCAGCAACTTCCAGCAGAGTTTCGGCCTGGACATCGAACACCGCCGCTTCGTCACCCGCGAGGACGCCCGCGACTGCATCGCCGACCTGCGCGCCAACGGCATCGAGGTGATCGTCGGCACCGGCATGGCCATCGACCACGCCGAACAGGCCGGCCTGCCCGGCGTGCTGCTGTACTCGGCAGATTCGGTACGGCAAGCGTTCGAGCACGCGTTGGAACTGACCCAGACCCTGGCCCGCTCCGGCGGCAGCCGGCCCGCGCCGCGCCGCCGTGCCGCACCGCGCAGCGATGCCCACGACCTGCTCGGCGACAGCGAGGCCATGGCACAGGTGCGCGCACAGATCGCGCTGTACGCCCCGCATGACAGCACCGTACTGGTCACCGGCGAAACCGGCACCGGCAAGGAACTGGTGGCGCGCCAGCTGCACGCCGCCAGCGGACGCCGTGGCCGCTTCGTGGCACTGAACTGTGGCGCGATCAGCGAATCGCTGCTGGAAGCGGAGCTGTTCGGCTACAGCGATGGCGCCTTCACCGGCGCACGCCGTGGCGGCCGCGTCGGCCTGGTTGAGGCCGCTGACGGCGGCACCCTGTTCCTGGATGAAATCGGCGAGTTGCCGCTGCCGCTGCAGACCCGCCTGCTGCGCGTGCTGGAAGAACGCGAAGTGCTGCGCGTGGGCGCCACCGAACCGACCCCGGTCGACCTGCGCGTGGTGGCCGCCACCCTGCAATCGCTGGAGCAGCGCGCGGCGACCGGCAGCTTCCGCCGCGATCTCTACTACCGGCTGGCGGCGCTGCGCATCACCCTGCCCGCGCTGCGCGCGCGACGTGGTGACATCCCGTTGCTGGCACAGCACTTCTTCCGCCAGCTGCGCGGCATCGACGCGCCACTGGGTGAGGATGCACGGGCGGTGCTGACCGCCGCAAGTTGGCCAGGCAACGTGCGCGAACTGCGCAATCTGGTGGATCGCCTGCGCATCCACTGGCAGCCGGCTGAAGGGCTGATTGATGCCACGCGACTGCTGCAGCTGGCACCCGAGCTGGTGAATGAGGGCGTCGCGGCGTTGCCGGTGGACAACAACGGCAAGCGGCCGCCGCGTCCACAGCTTGAAGCACTGCTGCAGGAACATCGCAATGACCGCGAGGGCATGGCGCAGGCGCTGGGGGTATCCCGCACCACCCTGTGGCGCTGGTTGCGCGCTGAAGGCCTGTAGAAGTCGAGCTTGCTCGACTGCTTGTGCGGAAACATCAGTCGAGCATGGCTCGACTCTACAACGGCAGCCCGTCCGCCAACAGCAGCTCGATCTCCTCCACCTGCACCACCGGCACCTGCCACGGGTGATGCGGCGCGATGCCCTGTTCAAAGATGCGCTGCAGCCGCTGCGGATCGCGTGGCAGGCAGAATTCCAGGCGCACGCTGTCGACCACTTCGGTGTGGCCCGCCTCACCCTGCACGGGCGACGCACCCGCGTGCGGCCGGAACTGCTCGAATCCTGGCGCCGACCACCACATGCCATGCTCGTAGTCGCCGGCCGCCAGCGCGTCCACTGCCAGGATGCCCTGCTTCACCTCGTCCAGTGCCGCAGTCGGCACGAACACCACCACGCGGTACAGCGGCAGGCGTTGCATCGGGCGGCCTTACGGGTACAGCAGGCGCTTGCTCCAGCGCCCCTCTGCACCGGCTTCATAGCACCAGCGCTCGTGCAGGCGGAACTGCGCGCCGTACCAGAACTCGATGCGGTCCGGCACCACGCGCAGCCCGCTCCAGCCTTCCGGGCGCGGCACGTCCTTGCCTTCGAAGCGGGCTTCGATCTCGGCCACGCGTGCATCGAATTCCTCGCGCGTCGCCAGCGTCTTCGACTGCTGCGAGGCCCACGCGCCAATCTGGCTCATGCGCGGGCGGCTGGCGAAATAGGCATCGGCTTCGGCATCGGCGACCTGCTCGACACGGCCTTCAATGCGCACCTGGATACCGGCCTCGCGCAGGCTGCGCCACAGGAACAACAGCGCGGCCTGCGGATTGGCCTGCAGCTCCCGGCCCTTATGGCTGTCCAGGTGGGTGTAGAACACGAAACCACGCTCATCGAACGCCTTCAGCAGCACGGTACGTGCCGAGGGACGCCCGTCCGTATCGGCGGTGGCCACGGTCATCGCGTTCGGCTCGACCTCGCGGCTCTGCTTGGCCTCTTCGAACAGGCCGGCAAACGTGGACAGGGCTTCGGCGTACAGGTCGCTCATGATTGCGTTCTTCTCACACGGATTGGGCTATTGTGGCTGCATGGCCGCTGCTGCGTATATGCCCCAGGTGAAAGGATTCCCCGAAACATTGGCCGAACAGGTGCTGGACGATGCACTGGGCAACGCTGCAGCGGTTCCAGTATTGGCGATCAGCGGCCTGCAGGGGAGCGGCAAATCGACGCTGGCCGCGCAGGTGGTGGCGCGCGCCCAGTCGCGCGGCCTGAACGCCGCCACGCTGTCCATCGATGACGTCTACCTGACCCGCGCACAGCGGCAGCGGCTGGCCCGCCAGGTGCACCCGCTGCTGATCACCCGAGGCCCGCCGGGCACCCATGACCTGCCGTTGGCCCATGCAGTGCTGGACGCCGTGGCCACACGCCAGCCCTTCGCGATGCCGCGCTTCGACAAGCTGGCCGATGAACGCCTGCCCGAAGCGCACTGGCCGCGCCTGCAGCAACCGCTGGACCTGCTGGTCTTCGAAGGCTGGTTCCTGGGCACCCCCGCGCAGGATGACGACGCGCTGGACAGCCCGTTGAACGCACTGGAGCGCGAAGCCGACGCCGATGGTCGCTGGCGGCGCTGGTGCAACCAGGCGCTGGCCCGCGACTACCCGGCGCTGTGGCAGCGCTGCGACCGCCTGTGGTTCCTGCAGCCGCCGGATTTCTCGGTGGTACCGCGCTGGCGCTGGCAGCAGGAGCAGAACCTGCAGGCCGCGCAGCCGGGCCGGCACGGCATGAGCCGGCCACAGCTGGAGCGCTTCGTGCAGTACTACGAGCGGGTCAGCCGCCAGGCGCTGCATGCCCTGCCCGCCCTGGCCGACCACGTGGTGGTGCTGGACGGCCAGCGACAGGTGCAGGACGTGCGCTGAGCGCGCCTATTCCACCAAGAAGGTCACCCGCAGGTTGACCCGCCATTCGGTGATTTCGCCGCTGCCATTGGTCACCACCTTGGTCTCGTTCACCCAGGCGCCCTGGATGCCCTTGACCGTCTCGGAGACCTTCTTCAGACCGCTGCGCACGGCGTCCTCCACGCTCTTCGGCGAGGAGGCGGTGATTTCGATGACCTTCGCGACCGTCATGGCCTGTACTCCGGTTGGCGCGGGAAACCCCGCAGGAACGCCTACCCTGACGTGAAGGACGTAAAGGCCAGGGCACGGAGGTGTTAGCATCACAGGGCATGAATCCTGCTCCGAACCTGATCCTGATCGGCCCGATGGGCGCCGGCAAAACCTGCATCGGCCGCCGCCTGGCCGAGCGCTTCACGCTGGACTTCGTCGATGTCGACCAGGCCATCGTCGATGCCGCCGGCGCCAGCATCCCGACCATTTTCGAGCACTCCGGCGAAGCCGGCTTCCGCAGCCATGAACGCGAGGCGCTTGCCCGCGTGCTGGAGGGTCGCGGCCAGCTGGTCTCCACCGGTGGCGGCGCGGTGCTGGATCCTGGCAACCGCGCGTTGATCGCCCAGCGCGGCTTCGTGGTCTACCTGCGGGTCAGCGTGACCGCGCAGCTGGAGCGCCTGGCCCGCGACAAAGGCAGGCCGCTGCTGCAGCGCCCGGACCGTGAGCAGGTGCTGCACGATCTGGCCGCGCACCGCGACCCGCTGTACCGCGAACTGGCCGACATCACCCTTGATACCGACCCGTACACCGCTGCCGACGCGACCGCCCACCTGGTGGTCAAGCTGGCCACGCAATGGCAGCGCCAGGACCTGACCCTATGACTTCCCCCGCCTTGCTGCAGGTCGCCGTCGGCGGCGACCGCCCTTACCCCATCACCATCGGCGCCGGTGCGCAGGCAGACGGCACCGCGCTGGCCTCGCATGTGCGTGGCCGCCACGTGCTTTTGCTCAGCGACAGCGAAGTGGCCCCGCGCTATCTGGATGCCGTGAAGCAGACCCTTCTGACCGCACGCCCCGACCTGATCGTCGGCGAGCATGTGCTGGCCGCGGGCGAGGCCTCCAAGACGCTGGCCGAATTCGGCCGTGCCATCGAAGCCCTGGCCGCGCTCGGCGCCACCCGCGACGCCTGCGTGTTCGCCCTCGGCGGCGGCGTGGTCGGTGATCTCGCCGGCTTCGCCGCGGCCTGCTGGATGCGCGGCGTGGACTGCGTGCAGCTGCCGACCACCCTGTTGGCGATGGTCGATTCGTCGGTGGGCGGCAAGACGGCGGTCGACATCCCGGCCGGCAAGAACCTGGTCGGCGCGTTCCATCCGCCGCGCGCGGTGATCGCCGATACCCGTGTGCTGGCCACCCTGCCGCCGCGCGAGCTGCGTGCCGGCCTGGCCGAAGTGGTGAAGTACGGCGCGCTGGGTGATGCCGTGTTCTTCGAATGGCTGCAGCAGCATGCCGATGCGCTGCTGGCCGGCGAGGATGCGGTACTGGCCGAAGCCATCGCGCGCAGCTGCCGGCACAAGGCTGCCATCGTCGAGCGTGATCCGTTCGAGAAGGGCGAGCGCGCCCTGCTCAACCTCGGCCATACCTTCGGCCATGCCATCGAGACCGAGCAGGGCTACTCGGCCCCGGGCCGCGATGCACTGAACCACGGCGAAGCGGTCGCGGTGGGCATGGTACTGGCCGCGAAGCTGTCCACTCACCTGGGCCTGGCCGACGATGCCGATCGCGCACGCCTGCAGGCGCTGCTGGAACGGCTCGGCCTGCCGGTGTCGATCCCGGCCGGGCTGGACCCGCAGGCCCTGCTCGGCCGCATGCGGCTGGACAAGAAGAATGTGGCCGGCCGCCTGCGCTTGGTGCTGTGGCGCGGCATGGGCCGCGCCGAAGTGGTGCCGGACGTGGATGAGGCGGCGGTGCTGAAGGTGCTGTCGGCCCGGTAGTGCCGGCCGCTGGCCGGCAACGTCAGCAACGAGGAAGCCGGCCAGCGGCCGGCACGACCGCGTTGCGGCCGGGGTCACCCTGGCCCCGCTACAATCGGCCCATGCACGTCTACCTGCAACATCCCGACGCCGGTGCGCAGGCACCGCGCTTCCTGCGCCTGAGCCTGCAGCCGGACCTGTTCGGCGGCTGGGAGCTGCTGCGCGAGAGCGGCCGCGTCGGCAACCGCTCGCAGCTGCGGCGCGAGCTGTTCCTGCAGGCTGACGAAGCCCGTCATGCCTTCGAGAAGGCCCGCGATGCCGAACTGCATCGCGGCTTCCAGATCCTCTCGCACGGCGACTGACGCCGCTGCCAACTTTCGTCCAAGGAATGCCCATCGTGACCAGCCCTCTCCGCAACGATCGCCTGCTGCGCGCCCTGCGCCGCGAACCGGTGGACTGCACCCCCGTCTGGCTGATGCGCCAGGCCGGCCGCTACCTGCCGGAGTACCGCGCAACCCGGGCCAAGGCCGGCAGCTTCCTGGCCATGGCCAAGAACCCGGAGATCGCCTGCGAAGTCACGCTGCAGCCGCTGCGCCGATTCCCGCTGGACGCAGCCATCCTGTTCTCGGACATCCTCACCATTCCCGATGCGATGGGCCTGGAGCTCTACTTTGTTGAAGGCGAAGGCCCGAAGTTCCGTCATCCGGTGCGTGACGAAGCGGCCATCGCCCGGCTGGCGGTACCGGACATGGAACAGGACCTGGGCTATGTGATGGACGCGGTACGCCTGATCCGTCGGGAGCTGGACGGCCAGGTACCGTTGATCGGTTTCTCCGGCAGCCCCTGGACACTGGCCTGCTACATGGTGGAAGGCGGCGGCAGCAAGGATTTCGCGCGCATCAAGGCAATGGCGCTGAACCATCCGCAGGCCCTGCACCGCCTGCTGGAGGTCACCACCGACGCGGTGATTGCGTACCTGGGCGCGCAGCGCGCGGCCGGTGCGCAGGCGCTGCAGGTGTTCGACACCTGGGGCGGCGTGCTGTCGCCGGCCATGTACCGCGAGTTCTCGCTGCGCTACCTGCAGCGCATCGCCGAGGGCCTGGAGCGCGGCGAAGGCAGCGAGCGCACGCCGCTGATCCTGTTCGGCAAGGGTACCGGCCTGCACCTGGAAGCGCTGTCGCAGACCGGCGCCGATGCACTGGGCCTGGACTGGACGCTGGACCTGGACGAGGCGATGCGCCGCACCGGTGGCCGCGTCGCGCTGCAGGGCAACCTCGACCCGACCACGCTGTACGCCTCGCCGGATGCGATCGCCGCAGCCGCAGCGCGGGTGCTCGACACCTACGCCGCCGGCAATGCCGGTTCGCGCGAGGGCCACGTGTTCAACCTCGGCCACGGCATGTCGCCGGACATGGACCCGGCCCACGTGCAGGTGCTGGTCGACGCGGTGCACGCGCACAGCCAGCGCTGAGCATTCGGCATACGGTTGCGGCGCGATGTTGATCGCGCCGTGACCCACAGTGCGCGATCATGGCATCCCCCACGCTGCACCGGCCGCACCCCATGTCCACATCGCCATCGACCTACAACCGCCAGCGCCCCCTGCTGTGGCTGGTGTCCTTGGCGATCTTCATGCAGATGCTGGACTCGACCATCGTCAACACGGCATTGCCGGCGATGGCGGCCAGCCTGGGCGAAAGCCCGCTGCAGATGCAGTCGGTGGTGTTCAGCTACGCGCTGGCGGTGGCCACCTTCATTCCCGCCTCGGGCTGGATCGCTGACCGCTACGGCACCCGTCGCACCTTCCTGGTGGCGATCATTCTGTTCACCCTCGGCTCGCTGGCCTGCGCGCTGGCCCAGCACCTGCACCAGCTGGTCGGTGCGCGCGTGCTGCAGGGCATCGGCGGTGCCATGCTGCTGCCGGTCGGCCGGCTGGCAGTGATGCGATCAGTGCCGCGCGAGGATTTCCTGCGCGCGATGAGCTTCATTGCCATCCCGGCCCTGGTCGGCCCGCTGATCGGCCCCACGCTGGGCGGCTGGCTGGTGGAGATCGCCTCGTGGCACTGGGTGTTCCTGATCAACCTGCCGATCGGCGTGATCGGATTCATCGCCGCGATGAAGATCATGCCCGACCACTACGCCAGCCATCGCACCCGTTTCGACCTGCGTGGCTACATCATGCTGGCCTTCGCGATGGTGGTGCTGTCACTGGCGCTGGACGGCATCTCCGGACTGGGCACGCCACACGCGCTGGTGATGCTGATGACCGTTGCAGGGCTGGCGGCGCTGGTGGGTTACTGGCTGCACGCCGCCAATTCGACGGCGCCGTTGTTCTCGCTGGCGCTGTTCCGCGTACCCAGCTACCGCATCGGCATTCTCGGCAATCTTTTCTCGCGCATCGGCAGCAGCGCCATGCCGATGCTGATCCCGTTGCTGCTGCAGGTCGGCCTGGGCCTGGGCCCGATGAACGCCGGCCTGATGATGGTGCCGGTGGCAGCCGCCGGCATGGTCTCAAAGAAACTGGCGGTGAAGCTGGTGGAGCGCTACGGCTACCGCCGCGTGCTGATGGTCAACACCGTGCTGGTGGGCCTGGCGATGGCCAGCTTCATCCTGATGACACCCGGCCAGCACCTGGCCTGGCGCCTATTGCAGCTTGCGTTCTTCGGCGCGGTCAATTCGCTGCAGTTCACCGTGATGAACACCGTGACCCTGCGCGATCTGGACCGTGAGTTCGCCAGTTCCGGCAACAGCCTGCTGTCGATGGTGATGATGCTCGCCGCCGGCTTTGGTGCTGCTGCGGCCGGCAGCCTGCTGGCCGCGTTCGGCAACCACCTGGACAGCAACAGCGCCACCGCCGCGCTGCATGCCACGTTCCTGTGCGTGGGCGCGATCACCCTGACCTCTACGATGATCTTCTGGCAGCTGCCCGATACCAAGCCGGAGCCACGGCAGGTCGAGCACGTTGCGGAGTGAGGGTGGTTCGGCAGGGCCTGCGGCCCTGCACCTGCAGAGGCTTCAAGCCAAGGCAACAGCAACGGCAAAAGCAGGCATTTCGTGGGTGGTGGGGCGGTGCCGGAGTGCGGGGTGTCAGCCGCATGGATGCGGCTGCCAAGCCTTATCTGATGAAAATCTGTCAGCGTAGGTGTCGAGAGCCGGCGTGGGCCGCCGTACGAGCCTGGATCTCGACGATCGCCATGTAGCTTGGCGCCCACGCCGGAATCTCCCTTGATCCGCCCGAACAGTTGCTGGAGC